>CAZWCL010000139.1:0-8150 GCA_964632265.1 uncultured Hyphomicrobiaceae bacterium
TCCAACGGCTCAAGGACAGTGGCGTCGCCGTCCGCCGCCGATGGTCCTGGAATGGCCGGTTGTGGGTCGTTTTGGAGGGCTTGCGGCGACGGAGCCTCGCGAGCGGGAGCGTCTTGATGCTGACGCGTGGTGAAGGCCGAATGCATACCCGCGCGCACGATCTCGATTGGATGTCCGTTCTGAGATGTGCCCGTGGGAATCTCGAAATCTGCAGTGCGCTGGGTGATGCGTACGGTCATGCGGTGCTCGGAACGACCGGAAGGGCTAGCCGGCGGGGTGTCGGCTATATCGGTGTTCGTCATGCTCGCTGGCAGGGGTGGCGGTGTTTGCCGCACCGGCTCGGGCTCAGGGCTCAGCAGTTCGGGCGAGGGGCTGTGGTCAGTGTCTGGCTCCGCGGCATGAGAGGGGCTGGATGGATCGTCAACGGGGGCGGTCAGGGCGTGTGCCAAAGCGTCAGTGTAGGCTGGTGCTGATGCGACGGCGGGGGCGGCGGCCGATGCGACCGGCTCGCGAGCTTCCGGGGCGTCGGATAGTGAAGCTGATGGGCGCGGCGGCATGAGAATGACGTTGTCGGCTGATGAGGGGTCGGTTTGGCTGTCGTGAACAGGTGTTGTCGTGTGTGCTGGTGGCGTTTCGATCGGTGGCCATGATGCGGCGGACGATGGCACGCGATCTGACGGTGAAGTGTTGGAGTTTGCCGGCATTAGTTCGACATCGGCCTCGCCCGGTGGCTCTGGTTTTTTATGGTAAGGCCATGCCATGCGAGCGGCGGGGTCCGTTGCTTCCCGGGTTGCTTCGCGGTTTTCGCGCGCAACGTAATTGGCATAGGGTCCGAACTGGACAGCCATGGCCGCGGCATTGTCGTCGGCCGTTGCAACAGCGCTTCGGCCGACTTCTCCCGAGTTGGCATGGACCGGTGTTGCAAGTGGCGGCTCGGTAAGCTGTTCGCGGACGTCGCGCGTTTCGGCGCCGATGGTGTCGGCGATGATTTCATGCGCGCGGGCTGCGTCCGCAGGCTCGGGCTCGGCCGCGGCCTTGGCTGGGAAATCAAGCTGTGGACCGGCTTCTTGGGCGGTTCGGATACGCTCGGCTCTGGCGCGGCGCGCAGCGCCCATCACGGCGCCGAGGATGATCTCCGACCAAGCGCCGTCGCGAAAGCGATACGTGCGAAATGCCTGGCTGGAGGCGAACTTGCTGCCTTGGCGCCAGAGCTTCTTCTGGATTGTCTTGCGTGACAGGAGCGGATTGTAGAC
This sequence comes from uncultured Hyphomicrobiaceae bacterium, assembly GCA_964632265.1. Lineage (GTDB taxonomy): Bacteria > Pseudomonadota > Alphaproteobacteria > Rhizobiales > Hyphomicrobiaceae > CAJQQK01. The sequence continues at coordinate 1,254 of CAZWCL010000139.1, forward strand.
GCGCGAGAAGATCTTTTCTTTCTCAAAACTAGCAAACAGATTCGCCAGAAGGTGAGCTTCGAGCTGGAGATTGCTCACTTCCTCGGGGTTGCGATTGCGCGGCGCGTCAAGCGGTACGGCGACATAGTAATCACCATTGAAGTCGAACACGACATGGCGGAATACCTCAAACTTTTCGCGGATCTTTTGATCGCGATGGATGTCGTCGAACTTCGAAAGGATCTGGTAGACAGGCCCGCGCTCAGCTTCGCGCATTTTGGGCACCAGCCCGCCGAGGCGGTTTATCGGACGGCCGATCGATACAAGCAGAAGGCAAAGGTCGACAAAAACCGCGATCGACAGCGGAATATAGTCGCGCTGAGATAAGCCACCCTGGGAGAGGCCGGAATAGGAGCGATTGCGATCAACCTGGGCTTTCGATGACACCGAGCGCACGGCCTTGGTCTGAAGGGCCCTGAGTTCGTCAGCGGAAGGCGGCAACTTCAGCGTCAATGCTCCCTGGGCCGTCGCTGTCAGACGGCGAAACGCTTCAACTACAGCCTGCGCGCCCTCGACAGTCGCGATCTCGGGCTTGTCGAGTTCGGGGAGTTGATCGATGGCGCGGACGACACCCAGGAGCGCTGACTGCAATTGGCCATCGGGGCAGGAAAACGTGCCATTGCCCCGCCCGGTGGGAAACGTCGAGCGGTTGGCGCGGTCGGCAAGCTCGGAGCGGATCTGGCGTAACTGGGGGTCAGTGCGGAAGGCGTTGAAGCTGGTCGCCGTCAACTCGAGTTTGCGCGACAGGGCCTGCAGGAACTTGTTGCGGGTGCCGGTCGTCTTATCGAACGTCGAGGCATCTCGGGTCGTGATCTTCTTGAGATCGCCGTCGAGGGCGCGCATGTCGGCCTTTACCTTCTGGCCGCGGCCCTTGACGAAATTTGATGCGAAACCAAAGCGGGCCGCATCGTCGTCGCGTAGCCGGCGGCGCGGGCCGTCGCCCGGCCGCGAGTTCGGGCACGTGGTGCCATGGTCACGTTCTTCGATGGCCTTTTGCTGACTGATTTGAGCGAGCTGGTCGAGCGTGCTCTGGAGCTGGTCGAGGCGGGCGGCGCCTGCGACGAGTGAGGCCTGGACTTGGCTCACCGCACTTTCAGCCGAGCGGGAGGCTTCGGAACGGCTTTCGAGAACTTTCCAATAAAAGCCGAAACCAAAACCGACGGAGATCAGGGTCAGAAAAATGTAGCCGGCGATGTAGGCGAGCTTCACGCCGAAGGGGTGGGGGGCGAACATCTGGTCGAGAAGCCAGATGATCATTGTCATCAGCATCGCCACCGAGAAACCGACGACGATCCGTGTCATGAAATCGAGCGTGCCCATATTGGCCTCGATGAGTTCGAGCATGCCGATGTATGTTGCAACCCATGATAGCGCGCCGAGGCCGAAGACGAGAAAAATCTTCTTCCAGTCGCGGCCCGGCCGCTGCGGTTCGATCCAGTCATCATCCGTGTGAGGGGCGTGATCGTTCGCGCGTGCCGACGACTTGGAAAACATGTCTGACCTGCTTTGTCGTTCCGGTTGACTGAGTCCCGGCTGGGGCCCGGCCAGTTCAATGGATAGCCATGCCCGACGGCGATTTCACCCGGCAACCGGTTCTGCCTCCCCGGCGGGGCACTTCGCGCCTGCCGGCTCAAACGACTGATTAGAACGGTTTTCAGGCTGGAGTTGGCCTCGAACTGGGCCGAAGCGTGGCAGCGGGTTGTTGCCCGATCTGTGATGGCGCCCGAGGCCGGCGTCAGACAATCGCGAATTTCGTGCAATCGCGGCATGACGCGGGCGCGTATGGCTTGCCCGGCCAAGTGGAAGTTCGCTGTTCGGTCGAGCGAAAAAAATGAGAAAAATTCGCAGTGTGACGCAGGTAACAGCGGCGGACGGGAAGGGGTGGCAAGTTCATTTCATCAGAGGCCGGGACGGCCAACTGAAACGAACCAGGAAGACAAAGACTGACAGGCCATACAAAACGCCCAGCCCAAGACACGGAGACCCAAGTCATGAAAAAGTTCATCGCCATCGCAGCTCTCGCCATCGCAGCTTTCGCTGCCTCACCCGCCAGCGCCAATATGTTAAGCGCGAATTCGATGGTCGTTGCAGCGCCGACCGCAGAAGCTGGCGCGATTGTTCATAAGACCGGACGCCGGGGCCGACGCGGCCGCTTTGCAGCCGGCCTGGCTCTTGGCATCGTCGGTGCCGCTATCGCAAGCCATCACTATGGCCGTGGCTACCGCGATCGGCGCTGGTCGCGTCACGAGCGCCGCTGCCGTCGTTGGCGCCGCCGGTGTTACCGTGGCAATGACCGCGCCTGCTGGAGGTACGACAACCGCTGCTGATTGAGTTCACGTCACGGATTGTCGCCACCGGACCACCTGCCCGCTGCTTCCCTCCGGCGCGCAGGTGGTCTTTTTTGTACCGGCGCGCCTGTCGTCCAGCGCAGCAATGCTCGGCGCGGCTGTCGGGAGGACAGGCCCTGCCTTCAGTTTGCATCGAGGCGTGGTTGTTGAAGGAGTTCATCGACGAAACTTCTACGCCGGGTGCCAGCGCTGGCGTCGGTACCGTTGCCAGAAACCTCCGCTACATCAAGTTTTCCACGGCCATTGCTGCGGTTTGCGAGGGGGGGCGCGGTAGCAGGCCGTGGCGGTGGCGGCGGTGGATTGGCGCGGGCATTTGATTCCAGATCACTGAGCAAGGTGCGCAACAGAGGTGCTGCGAGCTGACTTGAATGGAGGCGATCGGCGAAGGGTTGGGCTGCGCTGCCGGTGCCAACGACAACGACGTAGGAATAGGCGGCGCGATTGGAAAAGCGCAGGCCACCAGTTGCCCAGGCGTCAATCGTGGCGTGTTCATTGCCCGTCACCGCGGTGCCGGTCTTGCCGAAATGTAGCGCAAGGCCCTTGCGGCGGCTGGCGCACCAATCATCCAGTGATTTCAAAGTACCGTGGGGGCGGTTGTTGGCGCGATAGCAAAGGGGTGCGGAAAGGAAACGGCGCACCATGTTGCGGGCGCCAGGCTTTATGAGTTTGTCTGGCACGATACCGTGACGCGGGCGCGCTTCGAACGCTTCGCGGTTTTCGGGGCTGGTGAAATCATACTTTGCGACCAATGTCGGTGCCGTGACGGCCTTATCGCCGCGGCCGCTCAAAGCGGCGAGGATGGCGGCCGACATTTGATGTACCCGGCGCGGCGAGCCGGAGACCAGACCGCGCACGGCGGCGGTTGAGGGCGGTGTTGCGCTGGCCGCGTTCAATGATGGTGGCATGTTGAAGCCGAGCTGACCAATGAGGCGGCCGACGTTTCGCTGCCCGGTGCGTGCAGTGCGCCACTCGACGGGGCCGTTCAATGAGCAGGCAAACGCCACGATCGCCTGACGACCGCGCCGCAGGCGGCCGCCGCGGCGACAGGTTTCAAGACCGGCGGAAGGCGCGGCGCTGTCGACATAAAGCGCACGGATCCCGTCTGAACCCTGATTGGCGATGGCGATGGCGGCGATCATCTTGCCGGTCGATGCGATCTGGCGTGGCTCGCGTTCGGCGATGTAGCGGCCGTCGCTCGGTTGCCGGGCGATTGCGGAACCGAAGTAGGGTGCCAGTTGAGAGCTTTCAAAGTAACGAACCATGCGGCCTTGAGCGTCGGCGGCTGCGATGATGACGTGTGGCATCTGGCGGTCGCCGCCGAATTGCGCCTGGTCGGGATCGAGAGTGTAGCCGGGGTTAAGGCGTTGGCGCCAGCGGCGGTCGAGTTTCTTCAGGGTCGTGGTCACATCTTGTTTGAAGGCAAGGTTGTCACCGACATCAAGTGTTGTCGTGATCCCGCGAACATGGCGGCGCCAGCCATAGCCGAAGACCTGCTTCATCTCTTCGCGCAACCCAAAGCGGGCCGCGGGCATGGCAACGTTGGCGCGAATGATGGGGTTGGCGCTGGCGCGGCGCGCCATGCGGGGCACATACTTGTTGAGGGAGGCCTCGAGCTTGGGTTCTATGCGCGGATCAGGCGGGCCGCCCGCCATGTTGACCAGCTCAAACAGAACGCTGCGCTGAAGGGCCGGGTCATCGATCAGGCGTTCGGCACAGTGGCGGGCGCGTACCTCAGCGATGTAGCGCCAGCGATCGATCCGAACGCGGTTAAGGCGGTCGCTGCCTTTGAGGAGGATGATGGGCTTGTTGACGGCCGATGCCAAGACGAACTGCTCGGCGACGGAAAGCGCGGCGGCGGTTTTGCCGAACACAATCCGGCTGGTGACTTCGACGCCGTGAAGATCGGCACCGCCCGTTCTTTGCGCGAGCCACAAATGGTTGGCCGCCCACTGCTTCAGGGCGAGATCGTCGCCGCCTCGCGTGAGCTCGTGATAAATCACCGGAGCAAGCCACCACTCGCGCAGTTTACGGCCAAGCTTTTCGCCGATTCCCTCGTCGGTGCGGGGCGGAGTCTTGTAGATTACCCGCGCAAACTGCATCGGCAACGTGGAGCCGCCGACGCCGAAGCGGAGACGACCGGCGGCGAGAGAGCGACGGATCGTCGAATAAGGGATCTTCAGAACGCCGAAAAGGTCTATGCCGAACGGATTGAGAAGGCCACCGATGTGGCGGTCTTCGTGGAATACCAGGCATTGCCAGTAATGCTCCGGCACCTCCTGGACGGGAATGGACTTGTGATCGGGGTTGGCACGATAACTGCCGATTTCGATCGTTTCGCTCGTGTAGTTGACGTCGCGGACGCTATCGAGGCGAGGATCGAAAGTGCCGACGAACTCCTTGTTGGTGTCGTAGATTGACGTCGCCAGCCAGCGTTCGGCGTCGTAGCGGAGTTTCTCGGACATATAGATGCCGCCGATTTGTCCGCGGATCGGTGCGACGACATAAACGAGTGCCACTGCAAAGGCGACATAGAGCATGAGGCCGATGGCTACATAGCGGAGGGGGCCGAGGTTCGGATTAAAGGCAATGCCGATGGTTGCTGCCCGGAGCGCGCGAAACGGAAGCACGAAGAAGAGTTCAACGAAACGCGTTGCGAGTTTGAGCAGCGTGAGCATCTGATGTCCGGACTGGCGCGGCCTGGACGTCAAGCCGAGCGAGGGCGATCCCGCTTTGCTAAGCGCCGTTTATGGCCACGCTTGGACCTGTTCGGGGCCGTCGTGTGAAAACGGCCATGGCCCCCTTGCCGTCACCTGCCGTAACCGGCAAGCGACGGCAATGCTGCGCAATTTACGGGGTATAGGCGAAAATCTCCTTAGGTTTGCCATTAAAAATCCCAGACAATGGCGCCACACTCGGGCTTCGCTCGAACATTTCAACGCCGGGATGATTTTCATGGCTCGCTCTTTGCTCGTTGCTTTCGTCGTTTTGTGCGGCGCAGTCTTTCAGATGGCCGCGCTGACGCTTGTTTCTGTGCCAGCGGTCGCCGCGGAGGCTTTCCGGCATCAAGGCCTCGAGGCTGATGCAAAGCGCTTCGAGAAGTGGCTAAAAGCGAACTGGAAGCCTGACGGCCGCGGCCATAGCCGATATCTCAAATCAGGCGAAAAGTTCTTGCGGCGCGGGCGTGACCCTCGAGCGGCTTCACGGCAGTTTGCGACGGCTGTCGTGACGGCTCCGAATAATGCTGCCGGCTGGTCGGGGCTGTCGCGGTCGTTGCTGGCAATCCCTGTCAAGCAGCTTTCCGGATCGGAGCGCTATCGCACACCGGTCAATGCCAGTGCCGCTGCCTATCGGGCCTACCAGTTGACCAAAGACAACAAGAGCCGGGCGGCGTCACTTGCGAGGCTGTCGCAAGCGCTACAGCGGCGGTCGTTCTGGCGACCGGCGATTGAAACGCTGCGGCTGTCGCTCGCGCTTGATGAGCGTGCCGCCATTCGTGCCAGATACGTTGCGCTCGTTGCGCAGCGTGGCTTTCGCATGACGAATTATCGTGTCGAGGCCGAGAGTGTCAGGCCGCAGGTGTGCATCCAATTCTCGGAAGCGCTCAAGAAGGGCGATATCGATTTTGCGAAATATCTGAGCGTCAATGGCGCGGCGCCCGGCACGGTGAAGGCTGCGGGGAAAAAGCTTTGTGTCGATGGCTTCGAGCACGGCCAATCTTATGAAGTGCTGGTGAGGAGCGGATTGCCGTCGGATGTCGGTGAGCCGCTCGCCAAGAATGTCGAGCTTGGCGTCTACGTGCGCGACCGGTCACCAACGGTCCGCTTCTCGGGGCGCTCATATGTGCTGCCATCGCGTGGGCAGGCGGGTCTGCCGATTGTCTCGATCAACACCGAAGAGGTCGGCGTCGAAATACTCAGGATCGGCGATCGCAACCTCGTTCAGACGGTCGCCAATGGTGAGATGAAGCGGCAGTTGTCGCGCTGGGATCTGGATGAACTGCGCAAGAGCAAGGGGGCTCAGGTTTATGAAGGCGCGCTCAAAGTTCGCCGCGAGCTCAACAAGGAAGTGACGACAGCTATCCCGGTGGGTGATGCGATCCAGGCACTGGAAAGCGGCGTCTATGTCGCCGTTGCGTGGGCTGATGAGAAAAGCCGTAATGCAGGGCAGAAACTCGCCACGCAGTGGTTCATCGTGTCCGATCTCGGGCTCACCGCCTACAAAGGGCCGGACGGCGTGCATGTCTTCGTGCGTTCACTGGCGACGGCCGATCCCATGGATACCGTCGCGGTCAAGCTCGTTGCGCGCAACAACGAAGTGTTGGCGGCAGGTAATACGACCCCTGCCGGATATATGCGCTTCGACAAAGGCGTTGCTCAAGGTGAAGGGGGCATGAAGCCCGCGTTGCTGGTGGCAACAGCCGGCAACGGTGACTACGCTTTTCTCGACATGACGGCTGGCGCCTTCGATTTGACGGACCGCGGGGTTAAAGGCCGCGCGGCGCCGGGCCCGA
>CAZWCL010000140.1:0-8135 GCA_964632265.1 uncultured Hyphomicrobiaceae bacterium
ATCATCCTGACACTCGGTGCCCTACTGGTGCTACCGAGCGCGCTCTCAGCATCGCCGCCCATCGCCGCCACAACGGCAGAAGCTGACAACGTCCTCGTCGAGCCGACATCACTAGCGGCCGTGCCCCCCGCCACAGTTCCGCCCGCCACACTGGCCACCGCTGCCCTGTCCGCCGGACACGTCCGCACAACAATCATCGAATGGCCCGGCCGTGATCTGAAAGCATCCGCATTTGCCGACTGGGACTGAGCGCCGCCGCCCTCAGCTCTTCAGTGGTGCGCCACGCCAATCATCGCCCGCTTGCGGCTGTTCACCAGCCTTCGCCTCTGGTTCCGGTTCGATCGTGGCCGCGTCCGCCCCCGCGCCCCCCGTCCGCTGGGCGACCGCCTGTTTGAGCATCTGGCGCACACCATCCAGATCCCTAAAATGGACATCCTGCTGCGGGAATGGCACTTCGATGCCAGCCTCCCTGAGCGCCTTGGCGAGCGCAAGCCTCAACGCGGTCCGCGCCGACAAACTCTTCGTCACGTCAGCCACGTACCCGCGCACTGAAAAGTCGAGCGAACTTGCTCCGAAATTCTCAAACACCACGAACGGCGCGGGATAGTTGAGCAGCTCCTCGCAGTCGTTCGCCACCTTCTGAAAAAGCTCCATGACCTGATCCAGGTCGCTGCTATATGCGACGCCGATATTCACGACCACACGCCCCATCGCATTGCGGTGCGTCCAGTTCTGGACCGCCCCCGTCATGAAGTCGGAGTTCGGCACGATCACGCTTGCCCGATCGAACGTTTCTATCTCGGTTGCCCTGACTGAGATGTGACGCACGAACCCTTCGTAGTTACCAACGACGACCCAGTCACCGACCTTGATTGGCCGCTCGATCAGCATGATCAGGCCCGACACGAAATTACTCGCGATCGCGTTCAGTCCAAAGCCGATACCGATCGACAGAGCGCTCGCGATAAGTGCGATATTCGACAGATCGATGCCGGCATAACTGACACCGATCAACGCCGCGACAGCAATCCCCAGGTAACCCACGCCCGCGTGAATCGAATTCGCAATCCCTCTGTCGACGCGCTCCGTCGTCAGGACATTACGGTTGAGCCACCGCTGAAATAGCCGCGTGAGGAAGATCAAACCGGCAAACAGTCCGCCCGCCAGCAAAATCTGCACCAGTGAAAACCGGAACTGGCCGACCTCGAACCCGAACAGCAGCGCCCGCCCCCAACCAAACAGTTCGGCGTAGGAATAACCCCACGAAATTAGCAGCGCCGCCACCGCCATCACGAGAAAGACGGCATCTAGCACAAACGCGACCGTATGAAACAGTATCGAACGACGCTCGCCGCTAAGCAGCGTCTGTGTCGTCCCGGCCGTCTCCCCAGGGCCGGAACCGTAGCGTGCGACAGAACGGGCGGCCAGATGCCCCAGGAGAAGCACTGCCGCGCCAATGCCGATCAGCATGACCTGCCCGGCCAGGAAGCGCCCGAGCGTCAGATACCCCATCAGGCTCACAACAATGATCGCGAGCACGATCAGCGTCGCCGGCAAACGCAGCCACGCCAACGTCTTGTGCAGAAGGCGCGCACTCGCCCGGTGGCTGGCCCGGTCGCTATCGAACGTCGTCGGCACCCACACGAAAGCGAACAAAAGAACCGCGAACACCAGGTTGGCGATAAGCGTTTGCCCGAGCTTGACCGGGATCGGCACGACCAGGGCTTGGAAAACATCATTGAGCCAGATATCGAAGCAATAGACCCCGGCGAGTAAACTGATCAGCCACGTGTACTGCTGAGCCCGCCCCGTCGTCAGTCCGATCAACCGCCACGCCGGGTCCATCGGCAACAGGATCGCCCGCGCCAAACCACTGATCAGCAGGAATAGGGCCAGCGCCACCACCCCCGAAAGCGTGATGACACGCAGCTGCTCATTGAGCAGTCCCGCCGACGAGATAACAAGATACACCGCCCCTAGCGTGAGCAAGCCCGGCGCGATCACGAGCGGTAGCGTCCGTATCGCCATGCGGACGCGCTTGAGATAGGCGGGACGCCCCTCTACCAATGGCTGACGCAGCCAAAGGCGCAACTGTCGCCGCGCCAAGGCGCGCAGACCCAACCAGACAGCCAACATCACCGGCACGATCAGCAGCAGCCACTCCAACCGCGCACCGATGCCGGTCCACCAGTTGTCGGCAACTGTCGATATCTGCGTACCCAGTCGCGGCAACGCCGCATAAAGGTCGTCCCAGAACTTCTCTTCAACCGGATTGACCTGGCGCTCCCGCAGGTCCCGTCCGAGATTCTCCAGTCTGAGCGAATGGATCCGGTCGAGCAATTGCTTCGCGCGAACGGTCGTCAATTCCGATTGCTTGATCGCATCCTGCAACTCCGATTTGACCCGTTCGAGCCGCTGGCGCTCGGCTGCCAGGGCCGGCGTCTCAGCCGTCTCCCCTTCCTTGGGGGCCGGCCCGAGCGCTTTGATTTGCCGCTCGACTGTCGCAAGAAGCGGCTTCAGCGCCTCCCCATTCGCCGTCGCCTTCGATATGATCTCTTCAATTTCCGGACGCAGCCTCTCGATGGCTGCGTCATCGTTCTTCACCCGCTCGACACTTTTTGAAAGGCGTTCGACCTCGCCCCTCTGGCGCGCTACCGCCTGCCGCATCTCCGCGGGAAAGAGTTTGGTGTCAGGCTGCCCCGCCTCGCCATTAGCCGTGGGCGCGCCATCAGTCTGGCGCTGGTTCGCTGCCGGCGCTGCATCGCCGGATACCGGTGCGGGCGCGCCCGCAGGGGGCGCGCTTCCCGCGGCTTGATTAGCCCCCGTAGAGTTGCCAGGGGGACTGACAACGGGTTGCCCGGCATTCCCCTGAGCCGCCCCTCCCTCAGCCGCACCCCCCTCAGCGGCAACATTGGAAGGCGCCCGCCCCGACGGCGCCGGCTGACCAACCGCCGCCGCTCCCGGCGCGCTGTTGGGCTGAACGGTCTGAGATTGAGCCGCTGCCTCACCACCGGTGACGACGATGATCAAGGCGCACACCAATCCCGCAGCGCCAACACCCACACGGCGGCCGAGTGAAGCAATCATGTCTCGAAGGACCCCAAGATTACGCATCAACACCCCTGCGCCTCGCATCACCAACGGAGCGCGGCCCATCTATATGGAATTCCGAAAGCCCGGCACCAAGGCACGGGTCTCCGACGTCAGGCTGGATCTCATTTCGCAGAGACTCAAACAGAAATTGCGGCCACACCTTGCCGCCCACGGCCCGGCGACCGTGACAAACACGCACGTCTCGCAAGTCACGCGGTATGGCGGGTGCACTTGTCGCGCAATCTAAAGGCTTCCGCCAGCGATCATTGCCTGCCGGATCACCCCTCGTCCGCCGTCCGGCTCAGCGGCCGCACGGCCCGGCCGAACTCCGGTGTCTTCTTTTTCTCGATTGGCTCGACGGTTCCATTACGCAGCGGCGCCTCTCGCCGCGCCGTGGCGACCTGGCTCGCGGCCCCGTCATCGATATTCGTTTCGATGACCACATCAACGGGTCCACCGGTCATGATCAAATGTTCGATGTTGTCGCGGCGAATAAGCACGAGTCTGCGCCGTCCATCGACGTTTGCCTGATCCACCACATCCAGCCGCTTGTCTGGTTTTGGCCCAAACAACCCGCCTGTGAACGGCACCGCGTTCCCATCCTTCGCGAGATAGCCTTTGAGCAGCAGAGCACCGACGACAATCAGTCCGGCGATGAAGATAATAAAGAACAGCCAAGAGAGAATATCCCAGACCATGTGCGTCCGCAGCGCGTGGCCGCGCTCCTCATGAATTTATCCGCGTCCCGGCCGACCACCGCACTTAGCGGGTTGGCGGGAGGGGGTCCTAGGGTATTGCCCGGCATGCGCCCATCGACGGCCCTACTGGAACACCCGAATTGTGTTTTTTCTGACGACTCGAACCACGCACATATGACACAGCTTCACAGCATATTAACCCTGATCATTGATCTGTGGGAGTCGCGGCACGGCTTTTCTACAACCCGTGTGGCACGACATCGCCGGCGACACCAGCACTCGTGGATAAATTTCGCATCCTGACTTTCAGGCGGCGCGCCGATCTCCACGGTGTCAGGCGATGACCATCGGTTAGTTGTGATGTTAGTGGGAGCCAATATGCCTCGTACGCGTGATCTGTTGAGTCCTATTGGCCTGGAACGTTATTTTACGAATCGTGTATCTTCGCCCGGCGCGCCTCAGCGATTAGAGCGGAATGCGGCCTTGACCTCCAACGATCCCCTTGCGTCAGTATCAGGCAGCGCCGGTATGCTGACAGGTTTCGTTGTCTTTTTGGCCCTCGGCGCCGCAACCCTCGGCTTCCTCGCGTCCCAATCCGCCGAGCCCGTCATCCTCACCGTCATGGGGCTGCTTGCCGTCCTTGGCGTTTTCTTCATATTTGGATGGATCGCCGGCCACGTCAGGATCGCCGAACGCACGCAGGAATCCGACATCATACGCTCCATCGCCGAGCGTCTCGATGACGGCGTCTTCCTCACCACCCCCGACGCCCGCATCATTTTCGGCAACCGCGCCGCCGGACGTCTCCTGGGGCATGACAACCTCGGCGATTTCAACTCGCTCGAACAGACCGTCGCGGCAAGCCCGGGAGGCGCCGAGAGCCTGTTTCGCCTCTGCCGCGCCGCAGCCAATGGACAGGTCCGCACCGAAGACGTCCAGATCCGGCGCGGTGAGCCGCAAGTCGGTTCGGCCACTGCCAGCCAAACGATCGGCCAGGATGGCGCCGGCCGCCTCTTTCGCGAACCGCAGTCGTACTGGTTGCGCATTACGGTCAAGCCGTTCGGCAACGCCGACATCGCCAACAACACCGGTCCAACCATCCTTTGGACGCTATCGGACATCACCGGCCATCGTGCCCGTGAAGCGGCCGACCGGCGCCATTTGGAACGCCGCCTCGCCCATCTCGAGCAGGTCCCCGCAGGCATTCTCGTCGCTGGCGGCGACGGTCGCATCATCTTCGTCAACGACAAGCTCAGCGACGATCTCGGCTACGAGGAAGACGACAGCGATATCGACCTCCTGCTGACTGACATCGTTGCCGGCGACGGCGCCCAGCTCCTGCACGCTCTTGAGCACGAAGAGACCGGCCGCGCCCCGCGCATCGAACTCGATCTCGTCCGCAAGGACGGAACGCGCTGGCCGGCCGTCCTCCTGGTCCAGCCTGAAGCGATCGCCGCCTCTTCGTCCGGCGTGCCGCGCGGTGCCTTTGCAGCCGTCGTCCTCCCACGAAAGGATGCCCATGCGACAGCAACTACCCCCGCGCTCGATCAAATGCAGGTCGAAAACTTTTTCCAGTCAGCCCCGTTCGGCATCGCCACCCTCAGTGCCGCTGGCGGCGCCATCACCGGCGCTAACGGCGCCTTCGCCCGCATGGTCCTCGACGGCAAAAAGGTGATCGAGCGCAACGCCTTCGACCTCCTCGCCCGTGGCGCAACACCTGAAACCCGTGCCGAACTCAGCGAAGCGTTCGAAGCCGCGTTCGCCGGCAAGGCAAACATCGCACCCGTCGAAATCAGCGTCGGCGAGAACGGTGAATTCACGCGCCGACTGTTCCTGACGTCGCTTTCGGAAGATCCCACTTCGGATCGCGCCGTCGTCCTCTACATGATCGACGCGAGCGACGAAAAAGCCCTCGAACGCAAGTTCGCCCAGGCCCAGAAAATGGAGGCGGTCGGCAAGCTCGCCGGCGGTATCGCGCACGATTTCAATAATGTGCTGACCGCAATTATCGGCTTTTCCGATCTCCTCATGCTCTCCCACCGCCCGGGCGACCATGCCTATAAAAACATCCAGAACATCCGCTCGTCCGCCAACCGCGCATCGGAACTCGTCAAGAAGCTCCTTGCCTTCTCCCGCCGCCAGACACTCGAACCGGTCGTCATCCAGCTCGCTGAAATGATGACCGATCTCTCCGTCATCCTCAATCGCCTCCTCGGCGAGCACGTCGAACTCAAAATTGTTTCAGGCCGCGACCTCTGGCCGGTCCGCGCTGATCGCAGCCAGATCGACCAGGTCGTTATCAATCTCGCCGTCAATGCCCGCGACGCCATGCTGCCGGAAGGTGGCCGCCTTTCGATCCGCACCCGCAATATCACCGAGCGCGAGAGCCAGCGTTACACTGCTCAGGGCCTTACCGCCGGCGAGTACGTCCTTCTTGAAGTCGAAGACAACGGCAAGGGCATGAACGAAGACGTCTGCGCCAAGATCTTCGAGCCGTTCTTCACCACCAAGGACATCGGCAAGGGCACCGGCCTCGGCCTCGCCACCGTCTACGGCATCGTCAAGCAGACCGGCGGCTACGTCTTCGTCCAGTCAACCGAAGGCAAAGGAACGACGTTCCGCGTCTTCCTGCCTCGCCACCACGAGGTCGAGGACACCACCGCCGTCCCGGCAGAACCGCTCGCCCCCGCCCGCCCGCGCGATCTGACTGGTAACGGCCGCGTACTGGTTGTCGAGGACGAAGACGCCGTGCGCATTTTCGCAACCGAAGCCCTCAAGCGCCAGGGCTACGAAGTCCTCCAGGCCGCCGACGGCCTCGAGGCGTTAGAGATCATGGAAGAAAACGATTATGCCGTCGACCTCGTCGTCAGTGACGTCAAGATGCCTGAGATGGACGGCCCAACGCTCTACAATGCGCTGCGTCAAAAATGCCCGGATCTCACCTTCATCTTCGTGTCTGGTTACGCTGACAATGCCTTCGACCATGTCCTCGATAAGGATGCCAAATACGTCTTCCTGCCAAAACCCTACACGCTGGCCCAGATTGCCGAGACCGTGAAGGAAAACATCGCCGCCTGACCAACCAATACCTCCGCGCCGCCAGGCGACCGCGCCTGCATCATAGCCAAGCTGGCGAATCGGCACCGCCAGTAGCGACCATGGCATCCGCGGACGTGTGCCGAACAGGCCTTGAACAGAACTTCGCCTGAACCCACTATAAACACGCAATTTCAGAGACTTGCAGCACTCTGGACAGAATAGAACAAAACATGTACATTCATCGTTAATTGCTGAACGTTAACGCTTCAAATAGGGTGACGCCAATGACCACGCCAAACCTCCGGGTGATCGAGGGAGCACAAATGGACAAGCAGAAGGCGCTGGATGCCGCATTGGCCCAGATCGAGAAGAACTTCGGCAAGGGCTCCGTTATGCTGCTCGGTGCCAATAGCCAGCATGACATCGAGGCCATTCCGACCGGATCGCTCGGCCTCGACATCGCCCTCGGCATCGGCGGCCTGCCGAAAGGGCGCATCATCGAGATCTACGGCCCCGAGTCCTCAGGCAAGACGACCCTCGCCCTGCACGTCATCGCGGAAGCCCAGAAAGCCGGCGGCATTTGCGGATTTGTCGATGCCGAACATGCCATAGACCCGGTCTACGCGAAAAAGCTCGGTGTCAACGTCGACGACCTCCTGATTTCCCAACCAGACACCGGCGAACAAGCCCTTGAGATCACGGACACGCTCGTACGTTCCGGCGCCATGGATGTACTGGTAATCGACTCGGTCGCCGCCCTGACACCGCGCGCCGAACTCGAGGGCGACATGGGCGACAGCCTCCCCGGCCTCCAGGCCCGTCTCATGAGCCAGGCCCTGCGCAAGCTCACCGGCTCCATTTCCAAGTCACATTGCATGGTGATATTCATCAACCAGATCCGCATGAAGATCGGCGTCATGTTCGGCAACCCGGAGACGACATCCGGCGGCAATGCACTGAAATTTTACTCGTCCGTCCGCCTCGATATCCGCCGTATCGGCTCGATCAAGGAGCGCGACGAAAACGTCGGCAATCACACTCGTGTCAAGATCGTCAAGAACAAGGTCGCCCCGCCCTTCAAGCAGGTAGAATTCGACATTATGTACGGCGAAGGCATCTCCAAATCAGGTGAGATCCTTGACCTTGGCGTAAAGGCCGGCATCGTCGATAAATCAGGCGCCTGGTTCTCCTACGAAGGCGATCGCCTCGGACAAGGCCGCGAGAACGCCAAACAGTTTCTAAGACAGAACCCGAAGGTCTCTGATGAGATCGAGACCGCAGTTCGCGAAAGCGCCGGTCTCATTG
>CAZWCL010000141.1:0-8130 GCA_964632265.1 uncultured Hyphomicrobiaceae bacterium
CCAGCCAGATAGAGGCCCGGCAAGCGAGCGACTTCGAGCGTAGGGTTCAGCTCCCGAGGGTCGACGTAGTCATATTCGATCGCGTAGCCGGCCTGCTTGATTTCAACGTTTTCGAGTCCCTTAATCGTTCGCAGGAACCGAAGCTGCACATCTTCGGGGAGCGATGTCGAGACGCCGTTGGGATAGATCGTGTCGTCGTCGAGGCCCTCCGGCTCGAGAAATATCTGATGGGCGACACGATCTGCGAACCGAACGACCTTGTCTTCGATGCTTGGACAATAACGCGGACCGACACCTTCTATGCGGCCCGAATACATAGCTGAAGCCTTGATATTTTCTTCGATGATGCGGTGCGTCGCCTCGTTGGTGTGAGTGACGTGACAGGGGACCTGTGGCGTGGTTATGCGATCAGTCAGAAATGAAAAGGGTACGGGCGGATCGTCACCCGGCTGCGTTTCTAGGATATCCCAATCGATCGTTGCCGCGTTGAGGCGTGCCGGCGTGCCAGTCTTGAGGCGGCCAAGTTTCAGGTCGAGGGCATAGAGGCGATCGGAAAGCTTTAGTGCCGGAGCGTCGCCGACGCGTCCCGCCGGGATCTGCTTGTGGCCAAGGTGGATGACGCCACGCAGAAATGTGCCGGTGGTCAGCACAACCGCACCCGCGGCAAGTTCCCGGCCATCGGCGGTGATGACCCCCATGACGCGCGCCCCGCGGCCCGTCTCGTCCACAATCAAGTCTTCGACACCGGCCTCAATCACCGTCAGGTTGTCCAACGCGGCGATCTCCGCCTGCATGGCATCGCGGTAAAGCTTGCGATCGGCCTGCGCGCGGGGGCCTTGCACAGCGGGACCTTTGGAACGGTTGAGCAGGCGGAACTGGATGCCTGCCCGGTCAGCAACACGAGCCATGAGGCCATCGAGCGCGTCGATCTCGCGGACGAGGTGGCCTTTACCGAGACCGCCGATCGCAGGATTGCATGACATTTCGCCGATGGTCGCGAATTTGTGGGTGACGAGGGCCGTTCGCGCGCCCATGCGGGACGCCGCGGCCGCCGCTTCGGTGCCGGCATGTCCGCCACCGACGACGATGACGTCGTAGGAAGATCGATTATTGTCGAAGGTGGTCACGAAAGATGCCCAGGTTCTTGTTACGGAGACGCGCATTTAGATCATTTCCGGTTTGGTTGCAGACCGTTCGTAACCGGGGCCGTCGCCGGCTAAACCGGAAAAATGATCTAGTCCAATAGTGCAGAGCGGGTCCGACCTTGGTGGAATCGCTTTCGCGATTTCACTGGGGTCGGTAGTCCCGCTCTATTTCGGCTAGAAGCTATATTTAGGAGGTCAGCGGCGGCCGGTCAAAGATGTTCACTTGAAACAATGTAGGTTTTGGCAATCGACACCTTGAGATCGCCTCGCTTCGCAGCACCGCCGCCGAAGCAGTCAACTAAAGTTCGCATCGCGTAGCCGGGAAAAGGGTAACCCAGGAAAATTTTACAGCCTCCCTTTACTGCCGAAGAGAGAAAAATATTCGCGCAAGACTCACCTTCGACTCTGCGCTTACCAATATTCACGCAACATCGACTCAAATGTTTCACGTGAAACAGGCCGTTTGACTCTACTTACCAATACAGAATCGAGAAAAAACCTGGTCAAGTATGTCTTCCGCGTCGATGCGGCCGGTCAAACGACCCAGTGAATCCGCCGCAAGACGGAGATCTTCGGCCCGCAGCTCTATGTCACTCAATGAAGCGCCCAAGTAGTTTTCAAGACTACGTTGAGCTGCTTTCAAGTGATATGTCTGACGTGCGGATGTAGGAGCAAGATCACTGCCTGTGTCGAGCGATTTGGCTGCATAACCGATGATAATCTCGGAAAGCTCATCCAAACCGTCGCCGCACGCCGCTGAAATAGATAGATCACTGGCGATTTGCGGGCCGGATATGTCGCTCAAACGATCCTTTTTGGTGGCTATGAGGAGTTTTTCACAATCGCCGCCAAAGTCGCACGGTGGCGCGGCTGGATTGGCGGGATCGATGAGCCACAAAATCAGGTTGGCGCGGCCTGCATGGCTATAAGTGCGGCGGATGCCCTCGCGCTCAATGTTGCCGACGGTCTCGCGAATGCCGGCGGTGTCCGTGACGATGACGGCAATGCCGCCAAGGTCGAGGTGAACTTCGATTGCGTCACGCGTGGTGCCGGCCTCGTCAGAGACGATAGCGGCGTCGCGGCGGGCGAGCGCATTAAGCAGGGTCGATTTGCCAGCGTTCGGCGGACCGGCGATGACAACGCGATAGCCATGCCGGATGATTTCGCCACGATGAGCGCCCGCGAGGTGGGCTGCGAATTCGCGGTGAAGTACCTGGATCCGCTGTCGGGCAGCGGCGATTGCAGTGTCGCTGACATCGGCCTCATCGGAAAAGTCGATGGCGGACTCGGTTAGCGCCTGGGCTTCGATAAGCCGGGTACGCCAGCCGTCATAGAGTCTGGCATGGCTGCCGGTGGCAAGTGTCAGGGCCTGGGCGCGTTGCGCCTCGGTCTCGGCATCAATGAGATCGGCGAGGCCTTCGGCGGCGGTCAGGTCCATCTTGCCATTGACGAATGCGCGGTGGGCGAATTCGCCGGCTTCAGCGGGCCGGCAACCGGGGACCAACGCTAGCGCTTCCAGGACCGCGTTCACGACAGCGCGGCCACCATGGATCTGAAGCTCGGCGACATCTTCTCCGGTCTCGGTTGCGGGGGCGGCGAAGAATAGGACAAGCGCCTGATCAAGCGGCTCACCGGTTTCGGGATTGCGGAGGGTTGCCAGCCTTGCCTCACGATGCGGTGTCGGCTCCGGTCGCGCGATCAAAGCTGCAAGGGCCCGGCCGGCGGCGGGGCCGGATATCCGGATGACGGCGATGGCAGCACGGCCCGGCGCCGTGGAGAGCGCGAATATGGTGGTCGGAGATGATACACTCATGGCCTTAGATCCAATGGATCGGAAATCTGCATCTTGGAATTGTTTCACGTGAATCGTTCAGGCTTTGATTTTTCATTGAAGATCGGCCCCGGCCGAGGCTCAGCCCAACCACGCTATAGACCGCTGCCGTGAAATGGAATGCTAACCCTGGCGCGACTTTCGCCGCAAAGGGTCCAGCGCAAAAATCGCATCCTGTCGTCGATCCCGGCGGGCCAGGATAATGGTTAAACCGGGAAAGACGAGACGACCTATGCGCATTCACTACATGTCCGATCTGCATCTGGAGTTCGGGGGGCAGACTATAAATCTGCCTGAGGGGGAGGTTCTCGTGCTGGCCGGCGATGTGACGGTGGCCCGCGCGCTCGATCCGGCTAAAGCGCCGGGACTGCGGAACGAAAAGACCCAGGCGCGGACGCAAGAATTCTTCGAGCAGGCGAGCCGCAATTTTGCGCACGTCATCTATATCGCCGGCAACCATGAACATTATGGCGGCGACATCTCGACAACCCTGGCGATCCTGCACGAGCAGCTAGATTTCGAGAACGTGAGGATCGCCGAGAATGAGGCCATCCAGATAGATGGAGTGACTTTTCTGTGCTCAACTCTCTGGACGAATATGAACGGGCGCGATCCGGCGACGATCGCACGGGTGAACCGCGGCGTTTCCGATTTCCGGCTGATCACGATGGACGGCCGGCTGTTCCACGCGGAGCGATCGGTCGACCTGCATGAAGCATCGCTGGCATGGCTCCGTGCGGAAGCCGCGCGCCGATCAAATGAGCGGATTGTCGTGGTGACGCATCATGCCCCGAGCCTGCAAGGGCTGTCGCATAGTTTTGCGGGCAACGGCCTCAACGGTGCCTTCGCTTCGGAGCTCGAGAGCCTGGCAACGGAATTTCCGGGGATAAGATCATGGATTTTTGGGCACACGCATCTGCGTAAGACATTCAGGGTCGCGGGTAGCATCGCGGAGACCACGTACCGGACGAACTGTGCGGGCTATCCGGGGCCGGCGCTCGAGAATTTCGAAGCGGATACCTGGTTCGAGGTCTGAATTGGATCAGATCACATGCCGGTGAGGCCTTCATCAGTGTCGGCCATTGATCAATCCGTGATGGCGGTGCCGGCTGCGTGGCCGCTGGCCCATGCCCATTGGAAATTGTAGCCACCAAGCCAACCGGTCACATCGACAGCCTCCCCGATGCAATAGAGCCCAGGAACCGAGCGGGCCTCCATGGTGCGGGACGACAGACCGGCGGTGTCGATGCCGCCGGCCGTAACTTCGGCCTTGGCGAAACCTTCGGTGCCGGTCGGGCGGAACGGCCATCGCCTGAGCTTTTCGGTTGAGGCTTCGAGAGCCGTGTCGGTTAGGTTGCCGATCGGGTCGGTGAGGTTCAGCCGGTTGGCAAGTGTTGCGGCCAGGCGCTCGGGCAGCCACGATGCGAGCGCGGTCTTGAGTTGGATGCGCGGGCTGGTCCGCTTGACCTCGATGAGCGGGGCTGGGTCGGTGTTCTGTAGGAAGTCGATTTCGATCGTGCCGCCAGGTTGCCAGTACGATGATATTTGCAGGATAGCCGGGCCGGACAATCCTTTGTGGGTGAAAAGGCACGCCTCGCGAAAGGTCGTCTTGCCATAGCGAACCACGACATCGGCGGCGACGCCCGAAAGCGTGCGGAACAGAGCTTCACCTCCGGAAAGGGTGAGAGGTACGAGCGCGGGCCGGGGCGGAATGATGCCGAGACCGAACTTGCGGGCTACCTCGTAGGCGAAACCGGTGGCGCCCATCTTCGGGATCGCAGGGCCGCCAGTGGCGAGGATCAGCGCGGGCGCAACGACCGTGCGGCCGCCAAACGTGACTTGGTATCTGGCATCGGCGTGGGTGACGTCACGGATAGCGTGGCCGAGGACGACTTCGACGGTACCGCCCGCGCTGTTACTCCGGGTGCATTCATCGAGAAGAAGCTGGACGATCTGACTGGCTGAACCGTCGCAAAATAGCTGTCCAAGTGTCTTTTCGTGCCAGGCAATGCCGTGGCCGTCGACAAGGGCGATGAAGTCATGGGCAGTGTACCGGCCAAGCGCGGATTTGGCGAAGTGGCGGTTCTCGGAGAGATACCGGTCGGGGGCGGTGTGAAGGTTTGTGAAATTGCAGCGGCCACCGCCGGAGATAAGGATCTTTTTGCCGGGCGCGTCGGCGTGATCGATGACAATGACGCTCTTGCCGCGCTGACCGGCGACTGCGGCGGCCATGAGGCCTGCGCCGCCCGCACCGAGGATGATGGCGTCATAGTGGGTCGGATCTATCGGTGAGCTCATAATCTACCAGCGGGCCGTCGCCGACTTCGTTGTTGGTGCAGGTTTCAGCAAATCGACTGAGGTTGTGACCCAGGTAACAGCTTGCCGGGCGCATAAAGGTCAATGTGTCTTCAACGCCGGCCACAACGGACGGCCAAAAGGGACCCAGAGACATGTTCAACATTATCAAATCCGCCGCAGCCGCCGCCATCGCCATAGTCGGGATCGCTGTCAGTCAACCCGCCACCGCTTTTGTTGCTCCAGGCAACAGCACTGTCATCACGGGTGACAGTCTTGCTCAAACAGTTTCCTGCGGTGGCGTAGATTGTGACGCACCGAGCCAGCGGGGTTACACATACTATGGGCGCTACAAAAATGGTGCGCGGAGAAATAACAGGTGGCGCGATAGTTCGAAGCGCCGTTACCGGTCGCACCGCGGTAAGCGTCGGGGTCATTACGGCAATCGCCGATGGGGTAATCATCGCAAGCAACGTCGCGTTCGCCGGGCGGTACGGAACCTGATGCATTCATTCGTCGACCGACGCTGGTAAGACGCGATAGAGAGGTTCACCGACCAGACCTTCAGCGCCGGCCAACATCCTGGCCGGCGCTACTGCGTGATAGCTCGATGCGAAAAGCACCATTTTGTTTCACGTGAATCATCGACGAGTGCATCCGCACGCCTAGCTTCGAAGGACGGCCACGCTATGACGAGCTATGGGCTTTCAGGAATGTTCGGAGATGACGCACGGCCATGTCGATGCGATCCTGCGGCTCTTTCCAGGGAAAGAAGGTCATCTCGGCGTTTGGTGCCAGCAGGGCGGATTCTTCGGCGATGGCATAGGGATGCGATTCGGTGTCGTCAGGCATGACGAGAATCGGCGTCGTGACGGTGCGTACGAAATCACGGGTCACGCTGAATACGAAATCGCGGTCACGATACATATTTTCGAGAAATGCGCTGCATTGTTCCATCGTGACATCATCGCGGGCCTCACTCAGGGCCGGCGCCCACTGTTTGGTGTTGGTCTGGATGAAGCGGTCTGGTTGCTTGGGGAGATAGCCGCTCGGTGTTGCCGGCACCGCTGCGATGACCCGTTCCGGTGCGCGCTTCAGCAGGTTCCAGATGAACGGGCCGCCGATGCAGAAGCCGAGCACCATGAAGCGGCCTACCTGCAAGTGATCCATCAGCGCAAGCTGATCATCGGTATGCGAATCCCACGGGCGCTCAACCTCAAGGGGGCCGGTCGACTTGCTGCCGTTTGCGTTGCGAATCTCCATTGCAATGCAACGGTACCGATCGCTCAAGACCTCCATCGGATTGAAAGGTGTACGCTCGGACAGATAGGGGATGCGCGCGTTCAATCCACCGCCGGGGATGACGAGCAATGGCGGGCCGGAGCCAGCCTCCTCGTAGTAGATGTTAACAGCGCCGTTTTCATAGATGGGCATTGGCAATCTCCTTGGCGGGATGCTGAGACTTCCGGCTATGAATACTATTGCGACGAGGCCTCAGCCAACCAGCCGCACAGCTTCCACAGTATCAGTGCAGTCAGTGCCGTACAGACGCCAGTAACAATCATATTGCAGCGAGCCGGCATCACTGATGATTGGGTCAGACAGTTGAGATCAAGGCTCTGCAAGCAGCACCGCTGAAATGTGGCTGAGCGGATACTTATGGGGATCAAAATAAAAGGCCGGGCATTACTGCCCGGCCTTGATTGTTTCACGTGAATCATCGGTTGATCAGGTATTCATCGACTCGAAAAACTCGCTGTTGGTTTTCGTTGATTTGAGTTTGTCGATGAGGAACTCGATGCCGTCCTGGCTGCCCATGGGGTTCAGGATGCGGCGGAGGACAAACATCTTCTTGAGGTCTTGCGGCGTGACCAGGAGGTCCTCCTTGCGGGTGCCGGATTTGGCGATGTCGATCGCTGGGAAGATGCGCTTGTCAGAGACCTTGCGGTCAAGGACGACTTCCGAGTTACCGGTGCCTTTGAATTCCTCGAAGATCACTTCGTCCATGCGCGAGCCAGTATCGACAAGGGCCGTCGCGATGATCGTGAGCGAACCGCCTTCCTCGATGTTGCGCGCGGCGCCGAAGAAACGTTTCGGGCGCTGGAGTGCGTTGCTGTCGACACCACCGGTGAGGACCTTGCCGGAGGAGGGGACGACGGTGTTGTAGGCGCGGCCCAACCGGGTGATCGAGTCAAGCAGAATGACAACGTCACGCTTGTGCTCGACGAGGCGCTTGGCTTTCTCGATGACCATCTCGGAGACCTGAACGTGACGGGTCGGCGGCTCGTCGAAAGTCGATGAGATTACCTCGCCTTTCACCGAGCGCTGCATGTCAGTTACTTCTTCCGGGCGCTCGTCGATCAGGAGGACAATCAGGTAGCACTCGGGATGATTGGCTGTAATCGAGTGCGCAATGTTTTGCAGAAGTACCGTCTTGCCGGTGCGCGGCGGCGCAACGATGAGGCCGCGCTGGCCTTTGCCGAGTGGCGCGACAATGTCGATGACGCGCGGCGAGAGATCCTTGATGGTTGGATCCTCGATCTCAAGCTTCAACCACTTGGTCGGGTAAAGCGGCGTGAGGTTGTCGAAGTGGACCTTGTGGCGGGTCGCGGAGGGCTCTTCGAAGTTGATCGTCGAAACTTTGAGCAGCGCGAAGTAGCGTTCGCCTTCTTTCGGAGAGCGGATTTCGCCCTCGACAGTGTCGCCGGTTCTAAGGCCAAAGCGACGGATCTGGGTAGGCGAAATGTAGATATCGTCCGGCCCGGGCAGATAGTTGGCGTCAGGCGAGCGCAGAAAGCCGAACCCATCCTGCAGAACCTCAACGACACCAATGCCGGTGATTGAATAGTTCTGCTCGGC
>CAZWCL010000142.1:0-8130 GCA_964632265.1 uncultured Hyphomicrobiaceae bacterium
TCGCCGCCATCCTGATTCTGCTTGGCACCGGCATCGTCGTCTCTCTCGCCGCCAGCCCCTCGGTCGCCCTGAGCAAGGATTTGTCGGCGTTCTACTTCGTTAAGCGTCACGTCGCGATCGCGCTCCTCGGTGCTCTTTTGATGCTTATTCTTTCCCTGCAAAGTCCGCGCATGGTCCGCCGGATTGCACTTGGCCTCTTCATCTGCTCGATCGCCGCCATGGTCTATGTTTTCTGGGCCGGGGAGGAGATAAACGGCGCGCGGCGCTGGGTCCGCATTTTAGGGCTATCGCTGCAGCCGTCCGAGCTTGCCAAGCCCGCGTTCGTCGTCTTGAGCGCCTGGGCCTTTGCGGAGTACGAACGCCGTCGCGACGTACCGGCGCTACCGGTTGCGATCGGCCTTTATCTCCTTTTTGTGGGTCTGCTCGCGCTGCAGCCTGATGTTGGCCAGGCGCTTCTCGTCTCGCTGGTGTGGGGGGCCATGTTCGTCTTAGCGGGCATGCCGCTCGCCTGGGCCTTTGCTTTCGTATTGGCAGCCGTTGCCGGCTTGACGATCGCCTATCTCACGCTGCCGTACATTCAGGACCGCGTGCACTCTTTCCTCTACCCGGTCGCGGGCGATAATTCACAGGTCGAGCGCGCGGTGAACTCGTTTATAGAGGGTGGCCTCTTCGGGCGCGGGCCGGGCGAAGGTACGATCAAGACCGTGCTTCCCGATGCTCATACCGATTTCATTTTCGCCGTGATCGCTGAAGAATACGGGGTCATCGCCTGTTTGGCAGTGCTTGCCCTGTTTGTGTTCATCGTCTTCCGCACACTTGTGCATGCCGTCGCCCGCGAGGATCTCTCGATCCGCTACACGGTCGCCGGCCTTGCCCTTTTGATCGGTGGTCAGGCACTTATTAACATGGGAGTCAACGTCGGACTGCTACCGCCCAAGGGCATGACCCTGCCGCTGATCTCGGCCGGTGGATCATCGCTGGTCGCAGTATCTATAACGTTCGGCATGATACTGTCTTTGACGCGGCGCCACAGCGCGTTGGAGGGTGTACGCGGGAGGGGTATCGGTGCCTTGACCGGCCCCGGCTATGAAGTGAACCCGCGATGACCGTAAACGCTGCGACCGACACGATACTGCTCGCCGCCGGGGGCACCGGCGGCCACCTGTTTCCAGCGTATGCGCTGGCTGAGGAACTCGGTCGCAGAAATTGGCGTATCGAACTTGCGACCGACATGCGCGGCGACCGCTACGGCACTGGTTTCCCGGCTGAGGCCGTCCACCAGATCGCCTCCGATACGCTGCGCGGCCGGTCGCCGTTCGCACTGGCCCGGACCGGGCTGTCGCTGGCAAGCGGCATCCGCCAGGCCTACGCACTGCTCGGCCGGATCAGCCCTGCCGCTGTCGTCGGGTTCGGCGGTTACCCTTGCTTCCCCCCCCTGGTTGCCGCCCGCCTGCGCGGTATGCCGACAGCGCTGCACGAACAAAACGCCGTCCTCGGTCGCGCAAACCGCATGCTTGCCCCCCGCGTGACGGCGATCGCGACATCTTTCCGCGAGGTCAAGCACATCGACCCGGCGTGGGCTGACAAGGTGCATTTCACTGGCAATCCGGTCCGCGACCGCGTCATTGAGCAGGCTGGGGTGCCGTATCCTGCGCCGCCTGAGCCCGGTTCAACCGCGCCGTTCCGCCTGCTCGTATTCGGCGGTAGCCAGGGTGCCCGCTTTTTCTCCGAGTGCATACCACCGGCGCTTGCGCGTTTTGGCGAGGGCGGGCGCGTCAGCGTGCACGTCACCCAACAATGCCGTGAAGAAGACCTCAATGCGGTCCGCGCGGCGTATGCCGAAGCCGGTATCGATGCGGTGTGCGAGACGTTCTTCACGGACCTGCCCGCCCGCATTGCAGCCTCTCACCTCATCATAGGCCGCGCCGGTGCCTCGTCCGTCGCGGAACTCACCGTTATCGGCCGCCCCGCGATCCTCGTGCCGCTGCCGGGCTCGCTCGACGGAGATCAAGCCGAGAACGCCCGCAATCTCGCTGACGCGGGTGGTGCGATCGCCCTGACGCAAGCCGAACTCACACCTGAAGCTCTGGCCTCCGAACTCGAGAAATTGATCGCCACGCCGGCATATCTGCGTGACGCGGCCGCGAAAGCGAAATCCATAGGACGCCCCGAAGCTGTCGCCGAGTTGGCAGATCTCGTCGAAAGTCTGGCGAACGCCGAAAGCCCGAGCTAAATCCGGCACCCGTGCGTTCGCTCACCGCTCCCCGCGGCACCCGAACATTCACAAGGCCACACCGCCAGGGAGCGCATGCGACAGCGCAAACAAACCCGAGCGCATGCGACCCGGCCCCTCGGGCCACCCCCGCGCAGGCGCAGGGCGGCCCCGCCGACCGGTACGCGCCGTGAGCGCAAACAATCCACTACACCTCCGTGCCGTCGCGCCGCCCCTTACCAACAAGCTCACGCACCCGCGCCGCCTCAGCCTCGCTTAAAGGCGTGCCGCCGCCACCAGCCGTTGCCACATCGGGCCGTCGCCATAGCCCACGCACCAACCAGAATGCGCCCGCGAGCAACAGAACCGGCGCAAACCACAGTAGCAACGTCTGCCATCCAAGCCGCGGGCTCAGCAGCACGAACTCACCATATCGGTCGACCACATAATCACGGATCTCGCTATCGCTCTCGCCGGCTTTCAGACGCTCTCGCACCAGCAGACGAAGATCGCGCGCCAGCGGCGCGTTCGACTCGTCGATAGACTGGTTCTGGCAGACCAGACACCGCAGCTCCGCCGAGAGCGACCGCGCTCGTTGTTCGAGCGCCTGATCCTTGAGCACTTCATCGGGCTCGACACCATATGCTCCCGACACGGTGATGACGACCATGAGAACAGCCACCAAAGCCCGCCCTAAAGACCTGGCTCGCTGATCAAGCAACCGCAGCATCCTTCTCCTCCCGTCGCCGGGCCCGCCGCGGTGCCCCGATGCGCAGGCGCCTGTCACTGAGCGATAAAAGCCCCCCCACGAACATGATGAACGCGCCGATCCAGATAAAGCGCACCAGCGGATGGAAGTAGAGCTTGACGGTGTACGATCCGTTATCCTTGGCCTCTCCCAGCACGAGGTAGAGATCACCCAGAGCCGTTGCCATGATACCAGCCTCCGTCGTCGTTTGCCGCGACGCGCGATAAACCCGCTGGCTCGGGCGCAGCGTCGTGACCACGCGCCCGCCGGCGGCATCGCGCACCCGGAACACGCCTTGCCGTTCGGTATAATTTGGCCCCTTGGCCGGCGCCACGCCTTCGAACGTAATGTCATAGCCAGCGAATGAAACCGACGATTTCGCCGTCATCGCGCGAGTATCTTCAAGCTTGTACCCTGACACGCCTGCGATGCCGACGACCATCAACCCGACGCCGAAATGCGCAATCGCGGTGCCGTGCGCACTCGATGGCATTCCTTTGAGACGTGCCCATGCCGCGCGCCAGCCAATCTCCCCGAACCGCGAACGCACCAGCAACTCCTGTACAGCGGCCGCCATCACCCAAACCCCGAGGCCCATCGCGAACGGCGCCAGCCAGGGGCCCCGGTACAACACGGCAAAAGCCGCAACGATCGCAATAAGTCCGAGGATCATACTTGCCAGCAACCGCTGCATCGCGGCGGCCAGATCGCCCCGCTTCCACGCCAGCGCCGGCCCGAGTGGTAATGCCATCAGCAGCGGGATCATCAGCGGGACGAACGTCGCGTTGAAGTACGGCGGCCCGACCGAAAACTTGGTCCCGCTCAAAGACTCAAGAACCAGCGGATAAAGCGTCCCTATCAGCACGGTCGCGCACGACGTGGTGAGCAGGACATTGTTGACGACGAGGCTGCCTTCCCGACTGATCGGCGCAAAAAGTCCCCCCTGGCGCAGCGCCCCCATCCGCGCCGCGAACAGCGCCAGGGACCCGCCCACAAAAACCACCATGATCGCCAGAATGAAGACGCCGCGCTCGGGGTCGACCGCGAACGCGTGCACCGATGAAAGGACCCCGGAGCGCACCAGGAACGCACCAAGCAGGCTTAGCGAAAACGTCAGGATCGCGAGCAGGATCGTCCAGACCTTCAGCGCCTCTCGCTTTTCCATGACGATCGCGGAATGCAATAGCGCCGTCCCTGCCAGCCACGGCATGAACGAGGCGTTTTCGACCGGGTCCCAGAACCACCAGCCACCCCACCCCAACTCATAGTACGCCCACCACGACCCGAGCGCGATACCAACGGTCAGGCACATCCAGGCCGCCAGCGTCCACGGCCTCACCCACCGCGCCCACGCCGCCGTCGTCTGCCCTTCGATGAGCGCTGCGACAGCGAACGAAAAAGCCACCGAAAACCCGACATAGCCGGCATAGAGAAACGGCGGATGAATGGCCAGCGCCGGGTCCTGCAGGATCGGATTAAGACCCTGCCCATCGAACGGCGCTGGTGTCAGCCGCAGGAACGGATTGGACGTCAGGATGATGAACAACCCGAACGCGACGGCAATGCTCGCCTGCACGCCCAATACATTCGCCCGCATCCGGTCCGGCAGCGCCCGCCCGAACACTGCGACGGCTGCGCCGAACCCGGTCAGCATCAACAACCACAGCAGCATCGAACCTTCGTGATTCCCCCAAACACCGGTGACCTTGTAAATCATCGGTTTTGCGGAATGAGAGTTCTCGAAGACGTTCTTGACCGAAAAATCGGAAACCACGTACGCGTAGGTCAAAGCCGCAAACGCAACGCTCACCATCGCGAATTGCGCCACGGCGGCTGGCTCACCGACCTGCATCATTGCCACATCGCCACGCCGCGCACCCAGCACCGGAAGCACCATTTGCACAAGCGCCAAAGCCAGCGCCAGTACCAAAGCAAAATGTCCAATCTCGGTGATCAAAACACTATCAACCTTTGCTTGGCGACGCCGCCGGAATCAGCTTCCCGCAGCACCGGGGTTCTTGTGGGTAGCGCCCGGCCCGAGCTTCACACCCTTCTCTTTGAGAGACTTCGCGACCTCGGGCGGCATGTAATTCTCGTCGTGCTTAGCAAGCACACTGTCGGCACGAAACACACCATCACGCAAACGCCCTTCCGCCACCACCCCCTGTCCCTCACGAAAGAGGTCTGGCAGGATGCCCTTATAGATCACGGGCACCGTCTTGATCGTATCGGTGACGACGAATCGCACGTTGGCATCTGTGCCCCGTTCAACTGAGCCATCGGCCACGAGGCCGCCCAGCCGGAAGCGTTGGTCACCTTTGACGGATTTCTCGGTTATATCGCTCGGCGTGTAGAAAAAAACGATCGAATCACGCATCGCGAATAAAACCAGGAGCGTTGCGAGGCTGAGAACGACCACCCCGCCGCCGATCAGTGTCGCCCGCATTTTCTTGCGTGTCATGTCATGTCCGCTCCATTCGTCTCACCGCCCGAAAGCGCAAACTGCCACTCGAACTCACCACCTCAGCTCGCAACCAACCCCAACTGACGTGCAAACGTCTCGAGTTTGGCCAGATCTTCCGTCTTTCCGGCGAACGCCGCCTTCGCGTCCGCCAAGGCCTCTCGCGCATCATCCCGGCGTCCAAGGACCCAATAGGCGCGCATCAGCCGTTGCCACTCATCAACCGAACCGCCCTTCTGCTTCAGGCGTTCTGCAAGCCGTCCGACCATTTGTTCCACCATCGCCGCGCGCGCCGAAGGCTCTTTCGGCACAACGACATTGTCCCCAAGCGCTGGCGCGGCCCCGCCGCCCGGCGCCGTGGCCCCATTTGCGGCGCCCGGCGCCGTGGCCCGCGACGCTCCTTCTCCCGTAACGGCGGCCAGGCGTTGCCGGATCAAGCCCGTCAACGCTGCCGGCAGGGGCTGTCGCCCGCCTTCCTTCGAGCGCCGCCCCTCGGCGAGCAACCCGCGATAGACTTCGGCGGCCTTGTCCTTGTCGCCATCCTGCTCTGCCGCAACGGCCAACCAGAACCGTGGCGCAATAAGGTTCGGCTCCTTGGCGAGAATGCGCTTGAAGGCAAGGCGCGCTTCCTCGGTCACAATACCGTTCGAGGCAGCCAGGCTTGCCTCGGCAAGCCCTCTCAGCCGGGCCCGGTTTTCACCAAGCAGCGCAATCGCTTGCCGGTAGGCGCGTACGGCCTCTTCCGTCCGGCCGAGCCGCGCATAAACCGGCGCCAGCACATCCCAGCCTTTGCCATCACGCGGCTCTTCGCGCAGCCGCGCCTCGACACGCGCAATCAGTTCCTCGACCGGCGCCTTCCCCGGCGCCTGAGCAACTCTTTCAGCGTGCGGCCGCCCGCCGTATCCAGGGGCTCCCTGGAGCAGATAAAACCCCGCACTCGCCACAACGATCAGTGCTGCCGAAAGGTAAAAAACGAGGGATTGGAATAGGCCCGCGCGCTGGCCCCGAGCTGTCCTCGACGTATCCGGCTCCGGATCGTCTGAAGCAACCTGTCGGGCAGTCTGAGCCGCCTGATCAGCCGCCAACATGCGCCGCGAGATTTCAGTCCGCGCTGCTTCAGCCTCCGTATCGTTGACCACGCCCCGCTCAAGATCGCGGTCAACCTCGTCGAGTTGGTCACGATAGACGTTGAGGTCCGCTTCCGCTGCCATCGCTTCACCGGAACGGCGGCCAAGAAGCGGCCGCAAAGTCACCAGGGTGACAGCGACCGTCATCAAGGCACATATCAACCAAAAGAGCATCGCCGACCTGTTCTCAGCCGTGGCCTGCAATTAGCAGCCCCGATTGCGCACCATCGTCTGCAGCGCCCACCCGTGGCGTGCATCACATCTCGGACGCCCGCCAACGGACAGCGTTCATCCACTGCGACCGTCTTAGTGGAACATTGCCGCGATACCCCGAAAGTACCAGATCTATAAGGTGCGCGTGTTGTCGCGGAACGTCGGTTTCCGCCCGCCGGCACGAATAAACTGCGCCGCCTCATCGAGCCGTTGCCATGATTCGGCGGGCCCGATTGTCAAACCGCGCGCCACGTCCCATCCGGATTACGGCATGCGGTCCCGCGCATTGCCTGGGGCCGCCCCTCGATATAGACCGTGTGCGTATAGTCGCGGCAATCATAATCGCCCCGCCTATAGGGCCGCGACGGTACGATCTCGCCATAATGGCCATTCCGCTCATTACGCCAGACCCGCGCGCGCCCCGAGTAGCCACGTTCGAGCGCATCATACTCGGCCTCCCGTGCAAGCCGGCGGTCTTCGCGGTCCATTTCGGCCCCGATCTCGCTGCCGATGATGCCGCCGATCACGGCGCCCGCCACAGTTGCCGCCACCTGGCCGCCACCGCTCCCGAACGCGCTGCCAATCAGGCCGCCGGCAACCGCCCCGACACCGGCACCGGTCTCCTGGCGCGTCGCCCCGGCGCAAGCAGCGAGCCCAACTGAGAACAGACAAACGATGGCGATTGTGCAGATATTTCGCATGGGACCTGTGACCGGCAAAAGGATAGTAGCGAAGACGGAGGCGTCCCAAAGTGGCCGTCGCCGTCAACTAGAGTTAACAGCCTAACGCAGTGATTCAGGCGGAACTTCGACTCTTAAGGGCGCAAATTGTGGCAGACCACCCTGCCGAGGCCTCAATGCGCCTCAGCCAATCACCACCGCCGGCAGCCTGAGGCGCGCCTGAAGCCCGCCAAGCTCCGATACGCCGAACTCTATCTCCCCGCGATAGGAACCCACGAGATCATGCACGATCGACAACCCGAGGCCGCTCCCCGGCTTGCTCTCGTCGAGCCGGTGTCCGCGCTGCATCATCTCGACCCGACCTTCCGCCGGCACCCCCGGCCCGTCATCATCGATCGAGACGATCAGCCATCGGCCCGGCCGCTGCGAAGTCGTCTCATCGCGTATGCCCCGCGCCGAAAATCTGACGCGCCCTATCGCCCACTTGCATGCATTGTCGAGCAGATTGCCCAATAACTCTTCGAGATCCTGACGCTCTCCCCGAAACGCCAGTCCCGCAGGACATTCGACGATGATCGAGATGTCACGATCCCGGTTTATCCGCTCGAGTGCCCGCTGCAGCCCTTCCACTACCGGCCGCACCGGTGTCGCCCGCCCGATTGTATCGGCCCGGGCCGCCATCCGCGCCC
>CAZWCL010000143.1:0-8130 GCA_964632265.1 uncultured Hyphomicrobiaceae bacterium
TTCCGGCGCCACTTCCGCATCCGTGATAAAGACCTGATTAAACGAGGCGTGCCCGTTCATCTGGCGCAGTGGCACCACTTCCACGCCCGGCTGCTTCATCTCAAGAACGAAATAAGCCAGTCCCTTGTGTTTCGGCAGATCTGGATTGGTCCGCGCCAGAAGAAGTCCGTAGTCTGCCTTGTGCGCACTCGTGGTCCAAAGCTTCTGGCCATTCACGATCCAGCGGTTGCCTTTGAATTCGGCACGCGTCGTCGCCCCCGCAAGATCGGAACCCGACCCCGGTTCACTGAACAGCTGGCACCAGGTGTCTTCTCCGGTGAGTATACGACGCAGAAATTTTTCTTTTTGCAGATCGCTGCCGTGCGCGAGGATCGTCGCCGCAGCAAGCGGACGGATACCGATCAGGGCGGGTCCGATGGCACCGGCACGTTCGAATTCTTCATCAACCACCGCTGCGAGTCCAACCGGCAGATCGCGTCCGTGCCAGGCGCTTGGCCAGTGCGGCGCCGCCCAACCGGACTCGACCAGAATATTACGCCACTCAAGTAACCCGCGACCGGTATCCCAGTTCGCCGCCAACCAAGCACGAACCTCGGTACGCACACTATATTCATTCGGTTCGCTCATGCCGCTGCTCCCTGATTAGCCGTTGCCGTCAAGCGTTGCATCATGACCTCGCGCAACTCATGCGCCTGTCCAAGAAACACCTCGGAGGCCTTTGCACGTTTGAACCAGAGGTGCGTGTCGTTATCCCAGGTAAAACCGATACCGCCGTGGATCTGCACCGCATGCACAGCCATGTTCATGTACGCGTCGGAAGCTGTCGATTTGGCCAACGCCGCCAGCAGCGTTGTATCATCGTCTTCGCCGGGTTCGTCTATGGCCGCTGCAGCATAGTACGCCCCCGATTTCGCAAGTTCGAGATCCAGCAACATATCTGCCGCCTTGTGCTTGAGTGACTGGAAGGAGGCGATTGCGCGGCCAAACTGCACCCGCATCTTGGCATAAGCGAGCGCGTCTTCGAACAAGCGTTCCGTGCCACCGACCATCTCGTTCGCCAGGCAGATGCGCGCGGTATCGAGCACGCGGGCAAGCGCCTCAGCGCCACGCCCCACTTCGCCGAGAAGTTGAGCCTCCACATTGTCGAAACTGAGTGTTGCAAGTTTTCGCGTCGGATCCATGACCGGCATCGCTTGACGTCCGAGACCGGTCGCGCTGCCGGCAACGGTGAACAATGAAACGTCAGTCCCGTTCGTCCCACCCGGCACACGCGCCGCAACCACGATCAGGTCACCAATAGTACCATCGGGCACGAAACGCTTCTCGCCTCTCAACCGGTAGGTTAACGGCTCGCCGGCCGGCTCGGCAATACAGGCAACTGCATCCGGTTCCCACTTACCCGCCGCCTCGGCAACCGCCAGCGTCGCGATCGTATCACCGGCTGCAATTCCCGGCAGCAAGGCCTTCTTCTGCTCCTCCGAACCAGCCTCCAGGATCGCCGTCGCACCAAGTACCGTAGATGCGAAAAAGGGGGCGCAAAGCAGCGCCCGGCCCATTTCCTCGCAAGCCAAGCTGAGTTCACCAACACCGAAGCCCTGACCACCGTAGATCTCCGGTATATGGATACCCGTGAGACCGAGTTCGTTGGCAAGTTGTTGCCACACTGCCTTATCGTATCCGGCCTCCGTCTCCATCAGCCGGCGCACATCGGCTGTGGTCGACTTCGCGACGAGAAACCGGCGCAACACGGAGCGGTATTCGTGCTGCTCCTGACTAAAGGCGAATTTCATAAGACACGTGCTCCAGGCTACGGCGGCGCAAAAAAGCTAGTGCCGCGATTGAGGCAGGTTGCACCATCTTAGCAAGCGTCACACGACGCTTATCACGCTGGCGAACAGCCGGTATTTACGCTTGTATCGCCGGATCGGCTCGTCCGCGACCAACCAAGGCCACTTCCACGGGAACCCTCGATGAACACTATTCCTGAACCACCGCTACCCGGTTACACCATCTACGACCCGGTCGATCCGTTTGAGAACGTAGCCGGACCGTTCTTTTGGCGGAAATTCGACGACGGAACACAACACTTCGCCTTGCAGGCGGCCGCCAAACACTGCAATCGCCAGGACGTCGTCCATGGCGGCCTCCTGCTGACAATGATTGATCTGACTTTCGCAGCCCAAGCGAAAGAATTTGAGGGTCAACGACTTGCCACGATATCTCTGTCTTCGGAATTTGTCTCGGCCGGCCGCGTTGGATCGATTATCGGGGCCCGCGCCGAGGTGACACGGCGCACGCGCAGTCTTTGTTTCCTCCGCGGCCAAGTAACCTGCGGTGACGACGTTCTCCTCAATGCAAGCTGCATCTACCGCATGTTTCAGAAAGCGGTCTAAGCTCCTAACGGTCAGAGGAAAAATGAGTAGACCGGCCCGCTCGAAGGTCGGCACCCCCCTTTAAGCGGCACGCATCGCTCAATGGATCGCAGAGTACTTCAAACCAGCCGGTGCATTTTGGCGACATCCAGCGTGCCAGCCTCATCCAGAATACCCCGGCGGAGTTTGCGCATGGCCGCCAGCCAGCGCGCGCGGCTGCCGGCCTTGAACGTTGCAAACTTGGCGACCTGCGGATGCGGCAGTATCAGAAAGGTTTCATCTGCAATTCCCTCGGCGACAGCCTCCGCCACAGCTTCCGCTGACAGCACACGGCCCGGTGCATTTCCGTCTTCCGCGCTGTCGCCATAACCGAGCATCGGCGTCGCCACATATTGCGGACAGACCACCGACACCTTGACACCATCGTCGGCATGACTAATCGCTAGCGATTCCGCGAAACTAACCGCTGCATGCTTCGATGCCGAATAAGCCGCGTCACCGATCTGGGCAAGAAGACCAGCCGCCGACGCCATCTGCACGAGATAGCCATCACCGCGTGCGATCATATCGGGGAGCACGGCGCGCGCCGCGTAGACGTGCGCCATGACGTGGACATTCCAGTTGAGCTGCCAGACGTCATTGGTTGCCGATGCCGCATGCTCACCCTCACCCAGACAAACGCCAGCGTTCGAGCAAAACAGATCGATCGGGCCGTAGCGTTCTCTAGCAGCCGCGACCAGAGACTGAACATCCGATTCCCGTGTTACGTCTGCGGCAAGACCTAACCCATCGACCTCCCGGGCAACGGCTTCAGCGGCGCCCTGATCGATATCGGCGACGATCACGTGCGCCCCAAGACCTGCAAACTGGATGGCGAGCGCCCGGCCGATACCGCGCCCGCCTCCAGTCACAATGGCAACCTTTTTCTCGAGGTCCATAAGCGTCTGCCTCTTATAAGCGTCAAGCGGTTGCCTTGATTATAGTCAGTCCGTCAGTTCTGCCGCTGCCTGCTGAATCCGCTCGCAACCGCGGCGAAGATCTTCCGTGGAGGCCGCAATTGACAGCCGGAAATGGGGTGAGTGGCCATACGCTTGGCCGTGCACCATCGCGACGCCGTGATCGTCCATCATGTGCATGACGAAATCGCGATCGGTCTCAATACGTTTGCCTTGCGGCGTCTTCTTGCCGACCAGTTCACGCATCTCGGGATAGACATAAAACGCGCCCTCTGGCGTACGACAGGCTATGCCGCGCGCCTGGTTCAGCATCGACACGACGAGGTCACGGCGGTCCTGGAATGCCTTCGCGCGTTCCTCTAACACATCCTGCGGCCCGGCAAGCGCCGCAACTGCGGCGGCCTGACTAACGGAAGACGGCCCCGATGTCGCCTGGCTTTGAATCTTCAGCATTTCACCGAGTATTGCCTTCGGCGCGCCACAATAGCCGATCCGGAAACCCGTCATGGCGTAAGTTTTCGAAACACCATTGATCGTCACAATTCGATCCTTCAGCCGTGGATCGACGGCTGCGATCGTGGCCGCTTCGCGGCCATCGAATATAATGTGCTCATAAATGTCATCCGTCATGATCCAGACATTTGGGTGGGCCACGAGAACTTCGGCGAGCACGGCAAGCTCGTCGCGCGTGTAGACCGCCCCTGACGGATTGGACGGCGAATTGAGCACGAGCCAACGGGTCGCCGGCGTGATCGCTGCGGCGAGCTGATCAGGCGACAGCTTAAAGCCGGCTTCCGCGGTACACGTAACAACCTTGGCTGTACCACCCGCCAGTTGTGTTATCTGCTCATAGGCGATCCAATAAGGTGCCGGGATGATGACCTCGACGCCCCGTTCAACCGTTGCCATCAAAGCGTTGAAGATCACCTGTTTGGCCCCGGCCGACACCATGATTTCATCGACACTGTAGTCGAGCCCATTCTCTCGCGCGAACTTCTCAGCAATCGCCGCCTTGAGTTCGGCGGTGCCGGTCATCGTCGTATACTTGGTTTGACCGGCAAGCATAGCCTCGTACGCCGCATCGACGACGTGGCGCGGTGGCTGGAAATCCGGCTCGCCCGAACTGAGCGCGATCACATCGAGCCCCTCGGCCTTCAATTCACGCGCTCGCTGTGAGGCCATCGCACTCGGGGAGGGCGAGACGCGGCTAACACGGGCGGCACGATGGACAGGCGTCATGTTGTATATCTTTCAATCGGAATTGTTCAGTGATGCTGGCGGCTGGCTCTACGTCACGTATCCGGCTCGGCGATCGGTTTCGAGAGCCTCGCCATCGCGTTCATCAGCATGGCCAACGCCACCGCCGCCTGGTGTCCGCAGCGTTACGGTCTGTCGGTCTGAGAGGACGACATTGCGGCGATGATCGATGACTTCACCGTCGATACGTACTTCACCGGTTGCGCCTTCGCCACCACCCGCAAAACCTGGCGCCGGCTTTCGGCAACGTTCTGCCATGAATATCATGCCGATAGGACTATCCGTACGTACCTCGAATTCGATTTCCTGGCCGAGACCGCCGCGATAGCGCCCAGCCCCGCCGCTGTCTGCTCGTACCTTCTTGTGGCGCACGAAGAGCGCGCTGTTTCGCTCAATGAGTTCGACCGGCACATTAGAGATATTGCTTGGCCACGAATAAGTGCTCTGCCCATCCCCCGCCGGTGTCGCCCCCATACCGCCATTGAAGAAGAGCACGTTCGCATAGGTCCTCCCCCCCTCTCGAACGCCAGTCTGAATGATACTCCAAAGCGGCGATCCGGACGCAGCGATGACGCGGTCACCAAGAATCGGCGCGAGCGCCCCGAATATCGCCACGGGCACGTAATGTCCGGTCGCCATGCGACCGCCGACAGCGACAGGGTAAGTCGGATTGACGATCGTGCCCTCTGGCGCGGTCACCTCGACGCACCGGAAAATGCCCTCGTTGTTTGGCAATTCCGGTAGCAACGCGCACTTGAGCGCGTAGGAGACCATCGCGAACGTGTACGTCATCGTGCAATTAATCGCCCGGTCGACCTGCTTCGATGTACCGGCGAAATCAGCTTTGATCCGATCACCCGCGATCGTTACCGCGATCTTGAACTGGAACGGCTCATCGATCCCATCGGTCTCGAACGCGTAATCGTAAGTCCCGTCGGGCAGGTCGCGGATGGCCGCCCGCATCGCCATCTCGCACCGGCCAAGCACCTCCCCACCAAACGCCTCGAGATCATCGAGACCGTACTCGGCCATCAACTCACCCAGACGGCGTTCCATCAACTCGAGACCGGTCAACTGCGCCCAAAGATCCCCCTCGGTTTGATCCGGCGTTCTGACCGCCGCGCGCAGAAGCTTGAACAGTGTCGCATCGGCTTCACCAGCGCTGATCAGCTTCATTACCGGGATATGGAAGCCTTCCTCGAAGACTTCCCGTGCCTCCACCGAGCGTACCTTGCCGCCGATGTCCGGCGCATGAGCCGTCGATGCAGCAAACGCAACCACTTTGCCACCATGGAAAATCGGCCGTGCGACGGTGATATCGTTGAGATGACCTGTGGCGATCCAGGGCGTATTGGTGACGAGCACGTCACCCGGCTCCATGTTCTCGACGCCGATCTCTTCGATAAACGCTTTGACGGTAACGGGCAGCGTGCCGATGAACGACGGAATACTTTCTGTATTCTGCGCAAGCGATGCGCCGCTGGCGTCCGTCAGCACGCAGGCAAAGTCGTTCGATTCATTGACCAGCGTCGAAAACGATGTCCGTCGCAATGCTTTCGCCGCTTCATCAACCGCCGATATCATTCGCGTCCAAAGAATTTCGAGCGTAACTGAATCAAAGCTTGGTACATCCGCGTTGGCGGCCCGAGGGACGTTTGCCATGCTGTTTCCTTATCCAATCCTAACGATCAAGCTACCGCTCTCAGCCACGTCGATGCGCCCTCCGGGTCCGACAATAAGTGTCGACTCACGCTCTTCGATGATCGCCGGACCATCGATCGACTGCCCCGAAACCAGCGCATAGCGGTCATAGACCTTCGTCGGCGCGTGCGTATCGATCTCCGGAAAATAGGCGTCACGCTCGCCTTTGATCGTTCTGGCAACCTCCGCCGCCACATCTGGTGCCGCGCCCCCGCTGAGGCTACTGCCGAACTCGCCACCGTCTGGCACTGCGAGCGTTGCCGTCACCCGGGCATTGATGATTTCAACCTGTGATGCAGGAGGCGTCCGCGTGAAGGCCGCGATGTAGGCATCCTCAAACGCCCGGCGCAACGCCGAAGCCGACTGGGCGCGATAGGGTCCGGATGGCAGCGTAACGACAAGTTCGGACGCCTGACCCACATACCGAATATCCGCGATGCGTTCGATCGTGGCATCCGCACTCGCCAGGCGTGTCTCCTCGAGAACCCCTCGCGCCTGTTCCTCGAGCGCGGCGAACGTCGTCTCCAACGCCGGCCAGTCCAGGCGGTCCATGTCCTGCGCAACGGTCGCAACCCGATCGACACGAGCCGGCGCGATCAGCAAGCCCAGAGCCGATGCTACACCGGCCGACTGAGGAATTATAAGCCGCTTCAATCCCAATTTCTTGGCGACATAGTAAGCGTGCACCGGCCCAGCGCCGCCGGTTGCCAAAAGCGCATAGGTGCGTGGATCTTGGCCATGTTCCGCGATATGAACACGCGCGGCATTAGCCATATTTTCGTTGACGACATCATGGATACCCCAGGCAAGACGTGCCCGGCCGAGCCCGGTCGCTTTTTCCAGACCCCGGAACGCCTCGTGAACCGCATCCATGTCGATCGCCATGCTGCCCCCGGCAAAAAAATCCGGATCGAGATAGCCGAGCAGAAAGTCCGCATCCGTCACCGTCGGTTGCGTGCCGCCCCGGCCGTATGCTGCGGGGCCTGGCTCGGAACCGGCACTCTTGGGGCCCACCTTGAGGAGACCGATTGCATCAGTATTCGCGATCGACCCACCGCCGGCACCGATTTCAATCAACTCGAGTGTCGAGATGCGGATCGGCAGTCCGCTGCCCTCGATGAAGCGTTTTTGGCGCGCCGCTTCGAAATGGTAGGCCACGGTCGGCCGGCCATCGTCAACGACGCTGAGCTTTGCTGTGGTGCCCCCCATATCGAAGGCGAGAACGTGGTTGCCGCCGTCACGGGTTCCGAAATGGGCAGCTACGAGCGCTCCCGCGGCCGGACCCGATTCAAGCAGTTGCACCGGCGATCGTTTCGCTTCCTCTATGTTGGTCAATCCACCATTCGACAGCATCATGAGCAGCGGCGCCGTAATACCGCGGGCCGCAATCCTCTCCCCGAGCGTCGAGAGATAACTCTCGGCGAGCGGCTTGATGTAGGCATTGCAAACGGTTGTGGAGGTGCGCTCGAACTCGCGGATTTCAGGCGCAACATCGACCGACGCACTAAGCGACAGATCTGGATAACGTGCCGCAATAATCTCGAGCGCGCGCCGTTCGTGCGCTGGATTGGCATACGAATGCAAAAACGTGATCGCGAGCGACGTCGCACCGTTGGCAATAAGCCGCTCAGCCGCCTCCAAAACGGCGGTTTCGTCGAGAGCTATGTCTTGCGAACCATCGAAATTCAGTCGCCCCCCGACCTCCTCGCGCAGATGGCGTGGCACCAGCGGCGACGGCTTCACGATATGGATGTCGTAGAGTTCGTACTTGCGCTCCCGGCCGATTTCCAGCGTGTCGCGAAAACCCTGCGTGGTGATCAATCCGGTGACCGCGCCTTTGCGCT
>CAZWCL010000144.1:0-8095 GCA_964632265.1 uncultured Hyphomicrobiaceae bacterium
CGGCCAGCGTCCGCTCGCTGGGAGCGCGATTGCGCCCGCGCAGATCCCTGGTGATGGATGAAGACAATCCGGTCTGGTACGAAATTTCCTACGACTACGGCGATGACGTCAAAATAACCATCGAGGCCGATCTGCGCATCCAGACGAGACTGCCGCCGGGCGCTAAGGTCTATACCCCGCCACGCAACCTCGCCGGAGATCCCGAGATATCCGTTTTCGACGACCAGAGTGAGATCGGCATGATGGGCGCAATCGCCGAGTTCAAGGTCGAGAAATTCGGTATCCCTTATTCGGTGACCGTCGAATGCTCGGATCGCAGAAAGGCATTGTGCCGCGACATCCCCGCGCTAAAGCGCGACCGCCGCTTCCTGGAAATCATTGCGGCGAGCCCGCCGCGATGATCTGAGCGGCGGCAGGTGGATCAGCCAGATGGCTCGCGAGAATTCATGGCTTGTCGCCGGACTTCTCGGCCCTTCTCCGATGGACGAGCTCAAGCTGTGCTTCGGCGACTTTCTTGGCCCATTCCGCGGCGGCCAGGCGCTTCTCGAGTTTTCTGATGCGGTCCGCCTCCCACTCGCTCCCGTCAACCTGACCAGCCCGCGCCGTTTTCGCACCACCACCGCCGCGCTCGAGCTTTTTTCGAAGTTCCGCGTTCGCCGCGTCCGCCACCCGCAGACGTTGGCGTAGGGTTTCGATTTCTCGTTCAAGTTCGGCACGTCGAGCGCGCTCGGCCTTCGCCCGCCGTTCACGCAACCGCTGCCGTTCCCTGTCGATTTCGTCCGACAGACTTTCGCGTGACGCGAGCGCCGCCGCGTTTTCCTCGGCCTTGCGCCGCGCTGTTATCTCACGGGCGAGCGCGAGCCGCAGTTGCTCGGCTATCTGCTCCAGCTCTTTTTGCGCCGCTTCCGCGGCCCGTCGCCGGAACAGCTCCCGCCGGAGCAGCGTGTCCCGCGCCATCATATCGTCTGTGGCGTCAACGGGCGGCCCCTGCAGGCGCGACGGCGGGAGGTTCTGCGCACTCAACGGTCTGGCCACCAACATGGCAACGGCCAATGCG
The DNA here is from genome assembly GCA_964632265.1 of uncultured Hyphomicrobiaceae bacterium. Lineage (GTDB taxonomy): Bacteria > Pseudomonadota > Alphaproteobacteria > Rhizobiales > Hyphomicrobiaceae > CAJQQK01. The sequence continues at coordinate 1,058 of CAZWCL010000144.1, forward strand.
GCAAACCCAACGCACCCGCAAAGCCCATGGCCCGGCAGGTGCCGCAACCAGCGACCCCTTGCAGTCATTGTCTTTCCCCCGCCGGCCGCGCTCCCCAGCCCCGACCGGATGCGATCTTTGCTACCTCGCGGCTATGGCGACAAGTAGGCGGTGAGTTGGATCTCGGGGATCGCAACAGTTTGTCATGCGCGGCCTAATGAGACGGCAGCGTGGGCAGTGCCCGCCGCGCGGCGGCGAAAGCAAGACGCGGCCGCGCGGCCAACAGAAAGGATGCCGGCAGCGGTCAGCCCATCTGGCAACCGGGCGTGGATTTCGACAGTGCTACTTCTTCCTCGGTCATGTCTTCGGGCACGTCCTCGAACAGGGGTGATGACAAATACCGCTCACCGGTATCCGGCAGCATGCAAAGCAATGTCGTGCCCTTGGCGGCCCTTTCGGCAAGCTGCATCGTGACAGCAAACGTCGAACCGCCGGATACACCCGTCAAAATGCCTTCCCTCGCGGCAAGCTTTTTCGACCACGCGATGCCGTCGGCCCCGGCGACCGGGATCAATTCGTCGTAAAGTTCCTCATCGATTGCTTCCTGCAGGACATAGGGGATGAAATCCGGTGTCCAGCCTTGGATCGGATGCGGCTCGAAGGCCGGATGGCTATGCGCCGGAGCATGATTGTCCGTGCGCCCCTGTCCCGAGCCGCTACCAATCAATTGCGCGTTGGCCGGTTCTGACAGAATAATTTTGGTATCAGGCCGCTCACGGCGCAGTGCCCGCCCGACGCCGACGACCGTCCCGCCCGTGCCATAGCCAGTGACCAGGTAGTCAAGCCGGCGCCCTTCGAAATCACCTAGGATCTCCCGTGCCGTGGTCGCCTCGTGCATGTCGGCATTGGCATCGGTCTCGAACTGGCTGGCAAGGAACCAGCCGTTCTTCTCTGCAAGCTCGACGGCCTTGTTATACATGCCGAACCCTTTCTCAGCCCTGGGCGTGAGCACGACCTTGGCGCCAAGGAATCGCATCAGGCGGCGCCGCTCGATTGAGAAGCTCTCGGCCATCGTGATGACCAGCGGATATCCTTTCGCCGCGCACACCATGGCAAGGCCGATACCCGTATTGCCGCTTGTCGCCTCGACGACGGTCTGACCGGGCTTTAGCTTGCCGCTCCTCTCACCGGCCTCGATGATGTTGAGCGCGAGACGGTCTTTAACGGATGCGGCCGGATTGAAGAACTCTGCCTTAACAAAGATATCAACGCCATCGGGCGCCAGGTTATTTATGCGAATGGCGGGCGTGTTGCCGACCGTATCCAGAATGCTGTCGAACGTACGGCCATGTCCATCCGTGAGGCGGGTGCCGTTGCTGGTGCGCTCTACGCTCATGGGGGAAACCCTTTCGGTTTTTCGCGTGGCTGTTGCAATATTGACTTGGAGATTAGGCACCGCCCGTCCGGGCGGCAAGACGCGTCTTGGCGAGGCGGACAGGTTGCGGACTGGCGGCAGCAACATCGTGCTGTCAACAACCGCGATGATAGATTGCATTTGCGGTACTGTCCGAATTTTGAAAACATGGCTGGCGAACATGCTGAAAAAAGAAGAAGTTTATCCGTTACCCTGATCACGCGATCACGGACGCGAAGTTGCCGCATTGCTGGGCGGCGATGATCGCTGGGGTGATCTTCGAGGCCCCGAACCGCGCCGCGTCCGGTGCGACGTTGCCTTGAGCAAGGCGAACGGCTACGGCAGACATACAAAACACAAGCACCGCGACGCGAAGGAGCGCCGAAAATGTCCGACGACGAACTACTCTACGACATCAAAGACCAGATCGGCACGATCACGCTCAACCGGCCCTCCGCGCGCAACGCCCTCACCTTCACGATGTATCAGAAGCTCGCCGACATCTGCCAATCGGTCCCGACCGACGGCTCAGTGCGCGCCATCATTGTCCGCGGCGCCGGCGACAAGGCGTTCGCGGCCGGAACGGATATTTCTCTCTTCAAGGATTTCTCACCCGAGCAGGGCGTTGAATACGAGAAGGGGGCCGAGCGCTATTTCTCGGCCATTGCACGCTGTCCCGTCCCGACGATTGCTGCGATTGCGGGGGCATGTACGGGCGGTGGTGCCGGGATCGCCGCCGTGTGTGACATGAGGCTGGCGTCAGCTGATTTGAAATTCGGTTTTCCGATTGCCCGCACTCTCGGCAATACCCTTTCCGCCGACACGCTCGCGCGCCTCGTCAACCACGTCGGCGAGGCCAAGGTAATCGATTTGATCTATACCTCGCGACTGATGGGGGCTGAAGAGGCGCTGCAATGCGGTCTCGTCAACGAAGTGCTTGAAGATTGCAATGCCGTCATGGCGCGTGCGCACGATTTGGCCGAGCGCTTGAAGCAGCATGCACCCCTCACCATGCGATCGATCAAGACCCTGCTTCGCCGCATGCGCGAGGCCCGCCCGACGGTCGAAGACGAAGACGTCATTGCCGAAGTCTACGGCTCATCCGACTTCGCTGAGGGCATGGATGCGTTCTTGTCGAAGCGACGGCCTAACTGGCAGGGGCGCTGAGCAGCCTGAGTCGGCCAGCAACCCCAGCCGCCGCCCCGGCGGCTCAAGTCGGTTTGGCGACCCCCGGCGTACCATCCCGCGATGCCGGGCCGGGCAGATCGAGCCCGACCCCCGAAAGATGTCCGAATAGTTTCCGGAGGCTCTGGCGGTCGGCTTCGGGCAACGGTGGGCGCAGGATTGATGCGATGTTCGCATCTAGGTGTGCGATCCGGCTCGTCCCGAACAACACGACATGGGTGCCCGGTTCGTGACGTGCGAAGCGGTAGGCGGCATCCGTCAGATCGCGGGCGCCGGCATCATGTAGGAGAAAGTCGAGCGGCTCGTTTTGCGATGCCAGTTCAGCCGGCAATGCGCCTCGGTTGGCAAGAGCGTGGATGTTGTCTCTCAGAACATCCGGCTGGGAGAAGATGTTGCGCACTACAAACATCAGCATCGTGCCAACGCCATGCTTCATCGTCAGCGGGAAGACGTTGCGCCGGGCGCCTTGATGCAGCATGTGAAACGCGAACATCGCCGCCTCCCAGACCGGATCGGTAAGCGCGCGCTTCAGCATTTCCTGGTCCGGATCGCCCGGCGAGGTTTCCGAGATCCCGATATGGCGGATCTTTCCGCTCTCCTTGGCGCGGATCATGACAGGCAGCAGCGTCTCATATGCATAGTCGTAGTCACGTGGATGCAAGCCATGAAGATTGAATACGTCCACCGTTTCGATGCCCATGTTCGCTAGCGAATTGTCGACACTTTCGCTGAAATCCGCCGCCGTAATGCGCTCGCCCTTGCGGCGCACGAGGCACTTTGTCGAGATCACCATGTTTTGCCGACCGATTTCGGCTACCGCCTTGCCCAGCACGGCCTCGGTCCCATAGGCGGCGGCAGTATCAAAGAAATTGACGCCACGGTCATGAGCTGCGCACACGAGGCGCACAGCGTCTGCCTCGCAGCCGTCCCGTCCAAGCCCGAGCCGGCTGTTGCCGCCGCAGCCAAGCCCCGCGACGGAGACCTTCATTGCCGTATTGCCGAAATCAACGTAGTCCATTTGCTCGCTCCTCACTGGCCGACAGCATGTTGGCGCCTGCCTCTGGCGTCTCCGACCCGCTTGCCTTATCCATGGCATTATCGCACGAACAGTGATGAAAACGGGTTCCCGCCACTGAGAGCGGCACCGCACGGGTAACAAGAACATCTGACTTACGGGATCGGAGGAAAGCAAAATATCATGGCGCAGAAATTCAATACGCTCTTCTTAGGGGCTTCTTACGGCTCTTTGCTGGCAATCAAGATGCTCTTGGCGGGCCACAACGCCAAGCTTGTCTGTCTGCCGGCGGAGGCCGATCCGATCAACAACGACGGCATCCGCGTCCGGATGCCGGTACGTGGCCACGAGGGCCTGATCGAGATCAACTCGAAAGACGCGCCGGGAAATGTCGAGGCGGGCGGTGTTGATGCCTTCGATCCCCACGACTTCGACCTGATTGCTCTGGCGATGCAGGAGCCGCAGTACAAGTCGCCGGGTGTACGAGAGCTTCTCGACCGCGTCGCCAAGTCGGGTAAGCCGTGCATGTCGATCATGAACATGCCGCCGTTGCCCTATCTGGCTCGTCTGCCGGGCATTGATACGGGCGAGTTGCGCAAGTGCTATGCGGACCCGACTGTCTGGGACGCCTTCGATCCGAAGACCATGACATTGTGCAGCCCGGACCCTCAGGCTTTCCGCCCGCCGGAAGAGCCAGCCAACGTGCTCCAGGTGAGTTTGCCGACGAACTTCAAGGCGGCCCGTTTCGATGATGATGGCGCGACTGCGATGCTGCGCACCCTGCAAAAAGACATCGAAGACATCCGCTATGACGTTGGCGGGGAAAAGGTCGAGCTTCCGGTGAAATTGAAGGTGCACGAATCGGTCTTCGTGCCACTCGCCAAATGGTCGATGCTGTTGTGCGGCAACTACCGTTGCATCGGGCCAGACGACATGCGTTCGATCAAGGAGGCGGTCCATACCGATCTCGACCAGTCGCACAGCGTCTATAACTGGGTCAGCGAGCTGGTGCGCGACATGGGCGCCGATCCGGCCGATCAGGTGCCGTTCGAGAAATATGCCAATGCTGCGCAGGGGCTCGCCAAGCCCTCTTCCGCCGCACGCGCCCTCTTTGGCGGCGCCCCAAACATCGAGCGGGTCGACTGTCTCGTGAAGACGATCGCAGCTTCGAAGGGACTGAGCAACGAGTCGGTCGAGCAGACAGTCAAGAACGTCGACAGCCGTCTCGAACTCAATCGCGCCAAAGCTTGATCGGCAAAAACATGGTGCGCGAGGTCTCTAACTCACTGTTGGCCTCGCGTGCCGCTTACCGCCGCCGTTTAGACTAGATCGGGTCCACCGGTCGGTAGTCCCGCTCTACACTATTGGAGTAGATCATTTTTTCCGGTTTAGCCGGCGATGGCCCCGGTTACGAACGGTCTGCAACTAAACCGGAAATTACTAGGCGCGGCGCACGTTGTTCAGCAGCGTCCGGCACGATTCCAATTCGGCGATGGCCTTGCTGATGACGCTGGCTTCTTTTGACGTGGTTTTGGTACCGGCACCTGCCGTGCTTGTGCGCTTGCGCCCAGCGGATGCCTTGGCCGCTGCCGGCACAGGCTCGGCCGCCGTTACAAGAGAGCCGGCCGCACCGCTGGCTTTCACGTAATCCATGCCTTGTTCGCGGAGTATTTTTTGAACCCCGCGGATTGTAAAACCCTCAGCGTGGAGCAGGACGCGGATACCGCGCAGCAGTTCAACATCTGCCGGGCGATAATAGCGACGTCCGCCGCCCCGTTTCATGGGCCGGATCTGAGGAAATTTGATCTCCCAAAACCTCAGCACATGTTTTTGAACGCCAAGTTCCTCGGCCACTTCGCTGATTGTGCGAAAGGCCGCGCTTGATTTTGCCATTTTGCCTCGCGTGCATACCTCGCGTGCATAGTTGCCACGAGCTGATCCCACCGCTCATCGCAGCTTCCGAGCAGACACCAGTACCCGGAGCCCCGAACCATGACGACGTACATCACTCATACGCGAACAAGAATGATCAGCCGGTGCGAAAGCCGATTACTCAGCGGCGTCGCGCGATGTTGTCTGTTGCGCCAGTCCGGCGTTGATCTTGTCTTTCATGATATTGCTCGGTCGGAAGACCAGCACGCGCCGCGGCGTGATAGGCACTTCCTTGCCCGTCTTGGGATTGCGGCCGACGCGCTCACCCTTCTGGCGTATCCCGAACGAGCCGAACGACGAGAGCTTGACCGGTTCCCCGCTGGCCAGCGAGTCCGATATCTCTTTAAGCACGACTTCGACGAGTTCTTGCGATTCATTACGCGGCAGCCCGACCTTCTCGACGAGTGCCTCCGCCAAATCCGCTCTTGTGAGCGTTTTGTTACCCATGGACCTGCGCCTCCCCAGTTCCAACGAATTCGCAATCGTACCGTCTGAAGGGGGCGTCGGTCAATGGAGAGAATGGTGCAAGCGGCTGAAATTTCAGCAAATTCGAGTTGTCTAAGGGATTATTGCCACACCCACCCAGCCGTCTTTCGCCCGAGAGCCTACGAAATTACCACCGCGCGAGTAACGCACCCCACGTGAATCCGCCCCCCATGGCTTCCATCAGGATGAGATCCCCCTGCTTGACGCGGTCCGCCTCGTACGCCTGGTTGAGTGCAAGCGGGATCGAGGCTGCAGACGTATTCCCGTGCCGGTCCAAGGTCTTAATAATCTTCTCGGGCTCGACGCGAAGCTTCTTGGCGATGCCATCGAGGATGCGGGCGTTGGCCTGATGCGGCACGAACAAATCAACGTCTTGCGCCGCGAATCCTGCCTGGAGCAGTGTTTCCTCTATAACAGCGGAAATTTTCTGTACGGCGTGGCGGAAGACCTCACGCCCGTTCATGCGCAGATAGCCCGTCGTCTGGGTCGAACTCGGTCCACCGTCGACGTAAAGCAAATCCTCAAAACGGCCATCCGACCGTAACCGGCTCGACAGGATACCGCGATCGTTGTTCGTGCCTTCCTGTTTCTGGGCTTCAAGAACGATCGCGCCGGCCCCGTCGCCGAACAGGACGCACGTACCCCGGTCTTCCCAATCGAGGATGCGCGAGAACGTCTCGGCCCCGATAACCAGCGCCTTCTTCGATTGCCCCGACCGGATGAAGTTATCCGCAGTCGCCATCCCGTAGACGAAGCCCGAACAGACCGCCTGCACATCGAACGCCGCCCCCCGCGTCATGCCGATTTCGTGCTGAATCCGCACAGCGGTCGACGGAAAAGTGCGATCGGGTGTCGCCGTGGCGCAGATCAGAAGGTCGATGTCGACGGGATCAATGCCAGCCCTCACCAGGGCGGCTTTTGCGGCGCGCACACCGAGATCACTGGTCAACTGACCTTCGGCCGCAATGTGGCGTGAGCGGATCCCGGTGCGTTCGCGGATCCATTCGTCGCTCGTGTCCAGACGTTC
>CAZWCL010000145.1:0-8075 GCA_964632265.1 uncultured Hyphomicrobiaceae bacterium
CTTTTCTGTGCCCGCGAGCCCAAGCTCGTTGAGCATAAGGCGCGCACGGTAGGGATCTTCGCCGTCCGGGAAGGCGTCTTCTGCGAAGTCGAGGACGGTGTCGTAGGCCGATAGATCCGGCTCCTGAGCGAGCACGGCGATGCGCAGTCCCGGTTGCACGAAGCGCTCACCGTCGTCGGGTTCGACCGAGCCGGCGGCAATTTTCAACAACGTCGATTTTCCGGACCCGTTCCGCCCGACCAGCCCGATGCGGTCGCCGGGCATCACCTGCAGATCCGCACCGGTAAAAAGGGGCGCCCCCCCGAAGGTGAGATGAATATCTTTAAGGTGTAGAACGGGTGGCATAGACATTTCCTGGAGACGAGACGCCGGCGGCATGAAGGCTTTCAAGGTCGCTCTACCACCACCGCCAAAAAACCTCCAAGCAGAGCATTGAGCAAACCGGCAGCAAACGGCCATCTCAAGCCGTTCTGCGCATTTTGGCGGTTTTGATATCACCCCATGGCATAAGAAGGACGGTTGAGGTCGAGTTTGTTCGGCCTGCCCTTGATGATTTTGTTGCTGTCGATGAGATAGACAAGGACGTTGCGCTTGGTGTCGCAGCCGCGCACGATCTGCATCTTTTTAAGATCAGCGCCGATACGTTACCTGGCACGCCCCCACCGGCCTCGCGCGGCGAACCGGACGCGATCCACACGAGTTCTTCAACAGTCTGCTAAAGTGGCTTTGATCCGCTTGTACAATCGCGGCGGCTTCGATCGGCATTATCGGTCACGCGATATTCACGTGACTTATCCACGAAGTACGCCTGTTCGCCGCCTTAAACGCTAAGCTGCACGCCGGCGGCAAGAGCCTGACCTTCCGCGTGGCGGTTTTGGTCGGCATATACATATCGAGAGGCACGCTATGAGCAGCAAGACGCTGTTTGAAAAGATCTGGAACCGGCATGTGATCAAGGAGGTCGACGGGCAGACGCTGCTCTATATCGACCGGCATCTGTTGCACGACGGCTCTCTGTGGGGTTTCGAACGCCTGCGCGAGAACGGCTGGAAGGTAAAGCGGCCAGACCAGACGTTCGCGACACCGGATCATTATACACCGACCCACACCAAAGACCTCGACCAACTCAGTGATCCGCGCGCCAAGCACATCGCCACGGCCATTAAAACAAATGCCGAAGAGTTCGGCGTGACGGTGTTTCCGTGGGGCGACCGGCGCCAGGGCATCGCACACGTCGTCGGCCCCGAGCAAGGCATTACCCTGCCCGGCCTTACGATGGTCTGCGGCGATAGTCATACCTCGACGCACGGGGCGCTCGGTTGCATGGCCTTTGGAATCGGCTCGTCCGAGGTCACGCATGTCATGGCGACCCAGACGCTGTGGCAGAAGAAGCCCCAGACGATGCGTGTCACAGTCGACGGCAAGCTCGGCTTCGGCGTGACGGCCAAGGACGTGATCCTCGCCATCATCGGCCAGATCGGCACCGGCGGCGGCACGGGTTACGCGATTGAATACGCTGGCGACGTCATCCGCGGCATGTCGATGGAAGGCCGCCTCACGATCTGCAACATGACGATCGAGGCGGGCAGCCGCGTTGGCATGGTCGCGCCCGATGACACGACACTGGAATACGTCAAGGGTCGTCCATTTGCACCGAGCGGCGACAAGTGGGCGGCCGCCGAAGCGTTCTGGCGGTCCCTCCCCTCTGATCCGGACGCAGCCTTCGACAAGGAAGTCACGATAGACGGTAACGCCATCGCCCCGATGGTAACGTGGGGAAACTCGCCACAGGATGTGGTGGAGGTCACCGATCGCCTGCCGGACCCCGCAACCGAGCACGATGCGGACCGCAAGGCCGCCATGGAAGCCGCCTACGACTATATGGGCCTGAAACCCGGGACCAACGTCAGCGACATTACGATTGACAAGGTTTTCATCGGCGCCTGCACAAACGCACGTATCGAAGACCTACGCGCGGCAGCAGCCGTTGCAAAAGGCCGCAAGGCCAAGGTCCAGGCGCTGGTAGTACCCGGCTCCGGCCTGGTCAAGGAACAGGCTGAACAGGAAGGCCTCGACAAGGTGTTCACGGAAGCAGGCTTCGAATGGCGCCTGCCGGGCTGTTCGATGTGTGTGGCGATGAACGGCGACATGTTAAAACCGGGCGAGCGCTCGGCATCGACGAGCAACAGAAACTTCCGCGGTCGTCAGGGTATGGACAGCCGCACCCATCTCGTGAGCCCCGCCATGGCCGCTGCGGCTGCGGTCAACGGCCACTTCACGGACGTCCGCCAGATGATGGAGGAGCACTGAGCCATGGAAGCCTTCAAGACATTCAAAGCCGTCGGCGTTCCGATCGACATCGTCAATTGCGACACCGACGCCATTATTCCCGCCCGCTTCCTGCGCATGCCGACCGACGATCCCGGCTACGCGAAGTTTTTGTTCCACGACCTTCGCTTCAACGCCGACGGCAGCGAAAAAGACTTCATCTTCAACACGCCGCCCTATTCGGACGGTAAGATTATCGTTGCCGACATGAACTGGGGCTGCGGCTCATCACGTGAGCATGCCGTAAACGTCCTGGTGGCCAACGGCATTCGGGCCGTAATCGCGCCGAGCATCGCTGACATCCACCGCAGTAACTGCACCAAGAACGGCGTCGTGCCGGTGATCCTGACGCGTGAGGAATGCGACACGCTGCGCGCGCACATGCATGAAGCACCAGGTGCCGAAATCGAGGTCGATCTCGAGCGCCAGACAGTCACGGCGCTCAACGGCACGACATTCCATTTTGACATTCCGAAGTTCGACAAACATCGACTACTCAACGGGCTGGATGACATCGCGATGACCAAGCAGTACGACGATGAGATCACAGCCTTCGAGAAGGACCGCCCCGACTATGCCTGGCTTTAATGGGGCCTGGCTTTGATGGGATCTGGCTTTGATGGGATCTGGCTTTGATGGGATCTGGCCTGAGCTTCGCCTGACATGACAGAGGCAGCATCCGATGACGAATGTGAAAGGTTGAACAGATGAAAGACGCCGAACAGTCAAAAGGCCCCCTCGCGGGCATCCGGATACTGGACCTGACCGAGCACATGGCCGGCCCCTTCTGCACGATGATCCTTGCCGACATGGGCGCCGAGGTGATCAAGCTTGAGCGGCCGGGCAAAGGCGAGAACGTGCGCAACTGGGGTGCGTCCGACGATGAACTGAACCCGTTCTTTCGCTACATCAACCGCAACAAGAAAGGCGTCACGCTCAACTACAAGGACCCCGATGGCAAGGCGCTCTTCCTGAAACTCGCCGACACGGTCGATGTCCTGGTCGAAAACTATCGCCCGACGGTGATGCCACGTCAGGGGCTCGGCTACGATGAACTATCGAAACGCAACCCAAAGCTGATCTACGCGCAGCTTTCCGGGTTTGGTTATGATGGCCCCGACGCTGCACGTGGCGGCTTCGATCTCATTGCCCAGGGGGCCGGCGGCATCATGCACGTCACCGGCGAGCCGGACGGGCCGCCGACGTCTGTCGGCCTGCCAATCTGCGATCTCGGCACCGGGATGTGGGCGGTGCAGGGTATCCTCGCCGCGCTCTTCGACCGCGAGCGAACAGGCAAGGGTCAACTCGTCGAATGCTCACTCTTCGAGACGGCGGTCGGATTTTCTTCGTGGACAAGCGCCGCCTGGCTCGCCGATGGCAAGGAGCCGACGCGGCAAGGTTCGCGCCACCGCCAGAACGCGCCTTATCAGCGTTTTGAAACAGGCGATGGCTACATGATGATAGGCGCAAGCAGCCAATCGATTTGGGAACGGATGGCAACCGCGCTCGGTCATCCCGAATGGGTTGATGATCCGCGTTTTGAGACGAGCCGGACCCGCGTCCAGAACCGCCCGGCGCTGGAAGCCGAAATCGAAGCGATCCTCAAGACCGATACAACGGCCCATTGGGTCCGCGTCCTCGACGAGGCTGGCGTCCCCTGCGGCCCGGTCAATACGTACGAGACGCTTTTCAACGATCCGCAGCTCAAGCACCGCCAGATGGTTGTGACAGCCCCTGACGAAAAACTCGGCGACGTGCCCCACATCCGGGTGCCGATAAAGATGGGCGATCAGTTGGCCGTACGCCACGTTGCCCCAAGGCTGGGGGAGCACAATAGCGAGGTGTATCGTGCCGTCGGCGCCACTGATGACGACCTGGCCGAACTTAAGGAACGCGGCGTGATTTGATCACGTCCGACAAGCGAGACAGGATAGGAAAACAGGGGAGCCGACGGCTTGCTGGATCCTCGAACCATCTGGGTCGCGCTCGGCCTGGTTGTCGCGGGCTATCTGGCTTACGAAGCCATCTCACCACGTCAACCGGCGCCAAGCGAAGCGTTCGCCTATCTGCGCACAAAGAACGGCACCTCGACGCAGGTGACCCGGATCGATCAGGCAGCCTGCCGCGCACGTGACAACCGGCTTTGGACGGAAGCGGACGGCGACGCGCAATGTCTTGCTTATATCGCCGCTGACCCTCTACCGGCCAGCGACACGGGGATCGTCTTCTTTCACGGCGATTTCCCGCAGGCACGCCTGAGCGCGGAAAAGATGGCGGCCAGCCGGCACAATTATCAGATCAGCGCCAACCGCCTGGCGCAGGCCTTCAGCGTGCCGGTTTTTGTCATGGCGCGCCCGGGTGTCATGGGCTCGACGGGTTTCCACGTCATCGGTGGTGTGCGTCAGGAACATGCCCTCGTATCAAAAGCGATCGACGAGTTAAAGCAGCGCCACAGTCTTCGCCGGATCGTGCTCGTCGGCCAGTCGGGCGGGGCGCGTCTTACCGCGCAGCTCCTGGCCTCCGGCCGGGACGACATCGCGTGTGCCGTGATGGCGTCCGGTGCCTACGGCATACCGGGCCGCAAGGGCGGCGGCGAAATGCCGACCAACATCTGGGGCAATCCGAGCCGCAGTTATCTGATGCCGCTGCGCAACGTCGAGCACGTCGTGGCCGACAGCCGGCGGCGTCTCTACGTTATCGGCGACCGCCGCGACAGGCGGACCCCCTTCGACGGTCAGCGCAAATGGGCAGAAGCTCTGGAAAGAGCCGGCCACCGCGTAGTGCTGCTCAATGCCAACGCCGGCGGCAAGGACCATCACTACCTCTCGGCGCTCGCCATGACCCTCACGGGGATGTGCTCAGCCGGCAACGATGACCGCGCGATTCGGAACTACGTCCACGACCGATAGGCCTGACGCCGACCAACGTAGCCGCTGACGTCTACGTTCGCGCCCGGGCTTGAGATCGAGCCGTGGCCGAACCCCTCTCAATAGGACCGCCGAGTTGCTCGGTATCGATTGTGCCATCCCCGAGCCGCCCCGTGTTGACCGGGGGGCTCACCAATCGACGCCCGATATGGCCGACCAGATAATGGGCTACCAACCGCACCTGTCCGCGCGTGCTGGTCGTTAACCCGAGTTTTACCATGCCAAGAGTGAGGTGGGAGAGTCTCTTGAACTCCGTTCATATTCGCGCCACATCCGTTTGCATAGTACTATGAACTGCGTTCAAAGTGCTGCGCATGACGCTTCTTATGACGTCATGCATAGCGCCAAGAGTAGCGTCATGCACCGCCGGCTTGCACAGCCCTCGTGCAAAGCTGTCATGCAAATGGACGCGAACCTATACCGTAGAGAGAATGGAAAGCGTGATGCCATACGATAGCGAATGGGCCTTGCCGCAAACGCGCCCCGTAACTCTGGCGGCGAGGCCGCACCCGAAAGCGGCACGCCAGACTGAGCGGCCGACCGGAAATAATTGCTGACACACGAACCGGGTAAACCGGCCCCTCTTTCCGGCTTTGAACAACGAATAGTCCGGAGACCAGGACCCGTCCCCATTGCCCCCAGTTCTGCAAAGAGATCCTGATGTTTCAGAAACTCCTGACCTCCCCCCGCTTCGCACCGATTTTCGTCTGCCAGTTCTTCTCGGCGTTGAGCGACAATTTCATCAAGAACGCGCTCGTCATCTTGATCCTATTCAAGGTCGGCGCGGAAACCGGCGCAGCGCTGGTCACGCTGGCCGGTTCGGCGCTGATCCTGCCGATGTTCCTGCTTTCCGCGCTTGGCGGTGAACTGGCCGATAAATACGACAAGGCCACGGTCACACGCTGGCTGAAACTCGCCGAGATACCGGTGGCGGGAATAGCAGCCGCTGGTTTCGTAATGAACTCGGTGCCATTGTTGTTTGCAGCGATCGTCCTATTCGGCTGCGGTGCAGCACTCTTCGGGCCAATCAAATACGGCATCCTGCCTGACCACCTCGAAAAAGCCGAACTACCCGCGGCAAACGCCCTTGTTGAAGGCGCGACGTTCCTTGCGATCCTGGCAGGCACCATCGCAGGCGGCCTCGTAATGACCGGCGTCGGCAGTGATCCGGCTTTGCCATCGTGGATCATCGGCGCGATTGCCATGGCCTTCGCCATCATCGGCTGGCTTTCCGCCCGCGCGATCCGCGCAACGGGGGCCGGCGCGCCGGACCTGATTATCACCAGAAATCCGCTGACCTCGACGTGGGCACGGATCGCCGAACTAAGAAGCAACCGGCGTCTGTGGGTCGGCGGCCTGATCGTCTCATGGTTCTGGCTCGCCGGCATCGCCGCATTGTCCTTGCTGCCGACCCTGGTCAAGGCCAACCTTGGCGGCACCGAAGTATTGATCACGGTCGGCCTCGTGGTCTTTACCCTTGGCATTGCACTCGGCTCCTATTGGGCTGCACGCGCCAGCCGCCGTCGTCCAAACTTGGCACTCGTGCCTGTCGGCGCGTTCTTGATGGGCGTCTTCTGCTTCGATCTTGGCTGGACGGTATGGGGCGTCACGGCCCCCGAAGCCTCACTGACGCTCGAAGGCCTGATCGGTTCCGTCACTGGACTTCGCGTCATGTTCGATCTGTTTGCGATGTCGGTCGCAGGCGGGCTCTTCATCGTGCCAGCGTTCGCCGCCGTGCAAAGCTGGGCACCCGCGGACCGGCGCGCCCGTGTGATTGCCGCCGTAAACATCATGAACGCCGCCTTCATGACCGGTGTCACCCTGCTTTTCGCTGGGCTGCAGGGAGCCGGTTGGGAATCTAGCCACCTCTTCATTGCCCTCGGCATTGCCAACGTCATCGCCACATGCCTCGTGCTGCGCGCTTGGGGCCGCGAAGGCATTCAGGACCTGGCGATGTTCATCTTTCGCCTGTTTTACAGAATCGAAGTGCAAGGTCTCGAAAACCTGCCGGAAGCCGGCACCCGCGCGATCATCACGCCGAACCATGTCAGCATGCTCGACGGCCCGCTGATGCACGCCCTCATGCCGAGCCACGCAGCCTTCGCGGTCGACAGCGGCATGGCAGAAGCCTGGTGGGTCCGCCCGTTTCTCAAACTGATTGACGCCCACACGCTCGACCCGACCCGGCCACTCGCAGCGCGTGCGCTGATCAACGAAGTCCGCCAGGGTCAGACACTTGTGATCTTTCCGGAGGGCCGCCTGACGGTAACCGGCGGCCTCATGAAGGTCTATGACGGCACCGCCATGATCGCCGACAAGGCCGATGCCGACGTCGTGCCTGTGCGCATCGACGGCCTCGAACGCTCGCCGTTCTCCTACATGAAGAAGAGCCAGACGAAAAAGGTCTGGTTCCCAAAGGTTACGGTAACGATCCTGCCGCCTCGCAAACTCGAAATCGACGACGAGTTGCGCGGCAAGGCGCGGCGCCAGGCAGCCGGTTCGGCACTACAGGACATCATGGTCAACACCGCCGTCGAAGCCGCCGACATCGACAGGACGCTTTTTCGGGCGCTGCTCGATGCCAGGGCGAACCGCGACACCGGCAAGGCGATGATCGAAGATCCCCTGCGCACGAAACTCACCTACAAGCAGTTACTGCTCGGCGCCGGGTTGCTTGCCGACAAACTGGAAAACCCGCTTGCCGGCGCCGAGAACGTCGGCGTGATGCTGCCGAATACGGCCGGTGTCGCGGTGACGTTTTTCGCGCTGCAGTCCCTCGGCAAGGTTCCGGCAATGCTGAATTACACGGCAGGTGCGAAC
>CAZWCL010000146.1:0-8069 GCA_964632265.1 uncultured Hyphomicrobiaceae bacterium
CAAGCCGGCCGGAGCTGCTGACACTGCCATTGAAATCCGTGGGCTGACCAAATCTTATGACAACGGGTTTCGTGCTCTTAAAGATGTCGACCTTTCGATCAATCGTGGTGAGATATTCGCTTTGCTCGGTCCCAACGGCGCGGGCAAAACGACACTGATCAGCATCGTTTGCGGTATTGTCAATGCAACGTCCGGTGAGGTCCTGGTCGACGGTCATGACAATGTCAGCGCGTTCCGCGAGGCGCGGCGGCGGATCGGTCTCGTGCCGCAGGAGCTTACCACCGATGCGTTCGAGACGGTTTGGTCCAATGTGTCGTTCAGCCGGGGCCTGTTCGGGCTTGCACCCGATGCATCGCATATCGAGAAGGTGCTGCGCGACCTATCGCTGTGGGACAAGAAGGACAACATTATCATGTCGCTCTCAGGCGGCATGAAGCGGCGTGTCCTTATCGCCAAGGCCCTTTCGCACGAGCCTTCGATACTGTTTTTGGATGAGCCGACAGCCGGCGTCGATGTCGAACTACGGCGCGCAATGTGGGATGTGGTGCTCGACTTGCAACGCACCGGGGTCACCATCATTCTCACCACGCACTATATCGCCGAGGCTGAAGAACTCGCTGACAGAGTGGGCGTCATCCACAATGGCGAGATCATTCTTGTCGAAGACAAAGTCCAGCTCATGCAGCGCTTCAGTCAGAAACTTCTAACGGTGCACCTGCACGACCCGATCGATACGTTGCCGGACTGTTTGTTATCGTTCGACCTGGCTCTCAGTGAGGACAAATGTTCACTCACCTACAGCTTCGATCCGAGAGGCGAGCGAACAGGTATCACGAGGCTGTTAAACGCACTTGCACAAGCCGGTATCGGATTCCGCGATCTCGATACCAAGCAAAGTTCGCTCGAGGATATATTCGTCGATCTTGTCAGTGAGCCGGCGAAGGGCGCGAATGAGGACGACAAATGAACTGGCAGGCCGTGTGGTCGATCTTCAAGTTCGAGATGGCACGAACGCGGCGTACGCTGCTGCAAAGCGTTGTCTCGCCGGTCGTGTCGACTTGCCTCTATTTCGTGGTGTTCGGCTCAGCGATCGGATCCCGCATTACGGAGATCGACGGGGTGAGTTATGGCGCCTTTATTGTGCCGGGCCTGGTGATGTTGTCGCTCTTGACGCAAAGCGTTTCGAACGCGGCGTTCGCGATTTATTTTCCGAAGTTCGTTGGCACTATTTATGAGGTCCTCTCGGCGCCAATTTCCTATTTCGAGATTGTTATTGGATACGTCGGGGCGGCGGCGCTCAAATCGACGATACTCGGGATCATCATACTCATCACCGCGTCTTTGATCGTGCCGCTTAAGATTGCTCACCCGGGACTAATGGCCCTTTTCCTCGTGTTGACGGCCATCACCTTCGCGCTACTTGGGTTCATCATCGGGATCTGGGCGCGCAATTTCGAGCAATTACAGGTCGTGCCGCTCCTGGTCATCACGCCGTTGACGTTTCTTGGCGGCACATTCTATTCGCTCGATATGCTGCCGCCGTTCTGGCAGAAAGTTAGTTTACTCAATCCGGTCGTTTATCTGGTCAGCGGGTTTCGCTGGAGTTTTACCGAAACGGCCGATGTCAATATCTACGTCAGCTTTTTGATGGCGTTGTCGTTCCTGGCGGTGGGGCTGGTGGCGGTCTGGTGGATATTCAAGACCGGATACCGCCTCAAAGAGTAGCGACAATGTTTATGGCGACTATGCTTGCAGGCTTGGGCTAGCCAAGCGGTGATGTGCGTTATCAATCCGGCCTCAGGCGGAGAAGAGGCGTTCCGGGAGTAGCGTCCAGATGTAGGCGACGTAGCAGGCGAACAGGAGTGCGCCCTCAAGCCGCGTGATGCGGAAGCCGGTTCGTGCGAGCGCGATCAGTAGGGCTGCAGCGGCCACCATTACGATATTGTCGTACTCGATGATGTGTGCCGGGACGACGGTTGGCGCCAGGATCGCGGTGATGCCGCCAACGGCCAGAATATTGTAAATGTTTGAGCCAAGGATGTTGCCGATGGCGACGGAAGGCTGACCTCTCAGGGCTGCTACGACACAGGTCACGAGTTCGGGCATCGACGTGCCAACCGCGACGACGGTTAGTCCGATAACAGTTTCCGATATCTGGAAAGCGCGTGCGATTTCGATCGAGCCGGCCACAAAGATGCGCCCACCGATTACAATGGCAATCAAACCCGCAATCGCGACGAAGAGAGGACCAATGATGAGCGCGGATTGCTTGATTCTCGCTTGCAACTTATGGCGCTTGCGCATGCTGGCGTAGCCTTCGGCGAGTTGCCAAGCACTGGTGTGGTCGGCGCCGGTGGCGATTTTTTCCTGGCGCCACGCATACATAATGTAGATCACGATGAGGGCCATGAAAGACCAGCCGACCGCTTCATCGTATGGCAAAAGCCAGGTGACCAGGGCGAATAGCACCGAGGCGACAAGGACGAACGTGCCGTCGCGGCGCAGTGCGGCGGAAGAGATTGCGATCGGGGCGAAAAGCGCAGTCAGGCCGAGTATGAGCAAAATGTTGGCAATGCTCGAGCCGACGAAGTTTCCGATCGCGATGCCGGGAGACCCTTTCATGGCGGCCTGAACGGAAATGGCCATCTCCGGCGCCGAGGTACCAAAGCCAACGAGCGTCAGGCCGATGATCAGAGGCGAGACGCCAAGACGTTCGGCTGTTGTCACAGCGCCGCGTACGAGGATCTCGCCGCCAATAATAAGCACGATCAGGCCGCCAATTAGGCTCGCGATAGCAAAGGTCATAAGGTCCCCGTGAAACGTGTCTTGCGGCGTTGTTTATCAGCAGCCGACGAAGTCGGTCGCGCGATAGCCCTGAAGGAAAAGCAGCGCCGTTAAATCGCTGTGAACAATTTGAGCGTGGGCTTCTGCCGCGACGACAGGCTTTGCGCGGAATGCCACGCCAAGGCCCGACGCGCGGATCATGTCGAGATCATTGGCGCCGTCACCGACGGCGAGCGTGTCGCGGGATGGGATATTTTTCGCATCCATGATTTCGCGCAGAGCGTCGAGCTTGGCCTGGCGTCCAAGGATTGGAGGGACGACACGTCCGGTTAGACGGCCGTCGGCGATCTCGAGCGTGTTGGCCCGGTTTTCGTGGAAGCCGACCATCCGCGCTATCCTGCTGGTGAAAAAGGTAAAGCCGCCCGAGACGAGCGCGCAATAGGCGCCATTGGCCGCCATTGTCTGGACGAGTATTCTGGCGCCCAATGTCAATTTGAGGCGTGTGCGGACAACTGCCTCCAGTTTTTCTTCATCCAAGCCTTCGAGGTAGGCGACACGTTCCGCTAGAGCTCCCTCGAAGTCGATTTCGCCTCGCATGGCGCGCTCGGTTACGCTGGCAACGGCTTCGCCATGACCTGATAACGTGGCAATTTCGTCGATGCACTCCTGTTCTATGATCGTGGAGTCCATATCTGCGATTAAAAGCCGTTTCCTGCGGTGGCGGCCGTAGGGGAGTATGTTCAAGTCGGCCGTGCATGAACTAACTGCCATGCGCAGGTCGGCCAGGAGTCTATCGACATCATCGCTGTCGATATCCAGGTTCCATTCCATCGCGGTGCCGCGAGCAAGTTCAGTTGGCTCGCCGCCGCCGGTACGAGCGATGATGGGTGTGATCAGGTCCTGTGCCGGATCGATGTAAGGACCGGTCAAAACGACCGTGTACATGGGCATAGATTGACCTGCCTGTTGCGAAACGACCGAAAGTGGAGGGATGCAACTCTAACTCGCATGCAAGTCGGTCTCGACGCGGCCTTCGTCAAGACACACCTGTTAAGCAATTCCGCGCACTGACAGGCAAAGGAAATGCGTTTTGCAGCAAACTCGTTCTCGGCCCCATCCCCGGGCCATCCTCATAGCAGGTCCGACGGCGAGCGGGAAATCTGCTCTCGCGGTCGAACTCGCCAAAGCGACCCGCGGAGTCGTTATCAATGCGGATAGCATGCAGGTATACCGTGATCTGCGCATCCTCAGTGCACGTCCCACGGAAGAAGCCAAAGCGGGTATCCGGCATGAGCTTTATGGTTTCGTCGGTGCGAGTGATCAGTATTCCGTCGGTCGATATGTGGCAGATGCGCGGCTGCATATCGAAACCGCGCAGCAGAGCGGTGAAGTGGCGATCATTGTCGGCGGGACGGGACTATATTTCCGTAGTCTGCTTGAGGGGCTTTCGCCCGTTCCACCGATTGATCCGGACATTCGTACGCGATGGCGGGAGGTTGCCGAAAACCTGGGACCGGCGCATCTCGTCGAGGCGCTTCGTCTGCGTGACCCGGTCATGGCTGAGCGATTGGCACCGACTGACAGCCAACGCCTCGTGCGGGCACTCGAAGTCATCGACAGCACCGGACGATCGCTCAGTTATTGGCAGCAAATTCCCGGCGAGCCGATTGTCGGCGGGGAGGACGTTATCAAGGTCGTGGCGTCAGTCGAGCGTGAGGAACTTTATGCCCGCTGTGATGCCCGCTTCGACGCGATGATGGACGAGGGGGCGTTGTTCGAGGTGGCGCGCCTGCAGGCGATGCAACTTGATCGCAGTTTGCCCATTTTCGGGGCGCTGGGAGTCCGGCCACTCATGGCGCATCTCGACGGTCACGCTGGGCTGGTGGAGGCCCTCACGCAGGCAAAGAGAGAAACGCGGCACTACGCCAAACGACAACTCACATGGCTTCGGCGAAATATGATTGCGTGGCAGTCAGTTAAATCGACACAAATGAAACGAAATGACCTGGTAAATATAATTTTAGGTGATTAAGGGTTGAACGTGTGTTGGAGGTGCGTAGAACACCGATAGCTTGCAGCCAAGATGGTGCGCCAGCGAAGCGCGCTGAAATCTTCGAAAAAGACGACTAGGCGACAAAAGGAGTTCGGCATGACACGGCAGATGTCAGGCGGTGAAATGGTTATCCAGGCGCTGGCCGACCAAGGTGTCGATTACGTCTTCGGTTATCCGGGCGGCGCTGTTCTGCCGATCTATGATGAACTTTTCCAGCAGGAGAAGGTCAAGCATATCCTCGTGCGCCAGGAAGGCGGCGCTGTACATGCGGCGGAGGGTTATGCGCGCTCGACAGGGAAAGTCGGGGTTGTGCTGGTTACATCAGGACCGGGGGCGACCAATGCCGTCACCGGGCTGACGGATGCGCTGCTCGATTCAATTCCGCTGGTGTGCATCACCGGGCAGGTGCCAACCCACTTGATCGGGTCCGACGCTTTTCAAGAATGTGATACGGTCGGCATCACGCGCTCATGTACCAAGCACAACTATCTCGTCAAGAACCCGGACGATCTTGCCCGCGTTCTGCACGAGGCTTTCTACGTGGCGCGGTCAGGACGGCCGGGTCCCGTCGTTGTCGATATCCCGAAAGATGTGCAGTTCGGGATGGGAAACTACATCGGCCCGTCGAATATCCAGCATAAGACCTACAAGCCGAAGCTCAAGGGCGATCGCGACAAGCTCGAGGCGGCACTCGATCTGATGGCGGGCGCCAAGCGGCCGATCTTCTATACAGGTGGCGGGGTCATCAATTCGGGGCCGAAGGCATCGCAGCTTCTGCGTGAGCTTGTCCGAATGACCGGGTTCCCGATCACGTCGACACTGATGGGCCTCGGGGCTTATCCGGCGCATGAGAAGAACTGGCTCGGTATGCTCGGCATGCACGGCACCTACGAAGCGAATATGGCGATGCATGACTGCGATGTCATGGTGTGCATCGGTGCGCGTTTCGATGACCGGATTACGGGCCGTCTCGATGCGTTTTCGCCCGGCTCAAAGCGCATCCACGTTGATATCGACCCCTCGTCGATCAACAAGAACGTTCGGGTCGACGTGCCGGTCATTGGTGATGCGACGCACGTTATGGAAGACTTCATTGCGCTTTGGAAGGAGCGCGCGCCGCAGGTCGACAAGACGGCGCAGCGCAGCTGGTGGAAGCAAATCGAAAAGTGGCGGGAGCGCCAATCGCTGTCCTACAAGCCGTCGGACGATTTCATCATGCCGCAGTATGCGATCGAGCGGCTCTATGAACTGTCCAAGGATCGCGACACCTATATCTCAACCGAGGTCGGCCAGCACCAGATGTGGGCTGCGCAGTTCTATCATTTCGAGGAGCCCAACCGCTGGTTGACTTCAGGCGGCCTTGGCACGATGGGCTACGGGTTGCCGGCTGCGATCGGCGCCCAGCTTGCTCATCCCGAGTCTCTGGTCGTCGACATCGCGGGCGATGCGTCCATCCTGATGAATATGCAAGAGCTTTCGACGGCCGTGCAATATCGTTTGCCGGTCAAGGTGTTCATTCTCAACAACCAGTAT
Organism: uncultured Hyphomicrobiaceae bacterium; assembly: GCA_964632265.1. Lineage (GTDB taxonomy): Bacteria > Pseudomonadota > Alphaproteobacteria > Rhizobiales > Hyphomicrobiaceae > CAJQQK01. Next base: position 6,371 of record CAZWCL010000146.1, read on the forward strand.
ATGGGCATGGTGCGCCAGTGGCAGCAACTCCTGCACGGTAACAGATTGTCGGAAACGTACACGGAATCGCTGCCGGATTTTGTGCGTCTGGCGGAAGCTTACGGGGGCAAGGGTATTCGCTGTGATCGGCCGGCGGATCTCGATGATGCGATCGAAGAGATGATGGCCTATGACGGTCCAGTGCTATTCGATTGCCGGGTGGCGAACCTTGCCAATTGCTTCCCGATGATCCCGTCCGGCAAGGCACATAACGAGATGTTGCTGGGTGACGATGTCTCGGATGAAGAAATTGGCAGTGCCATCACTGAACAAGGCAAGACGCTCGTTTAGTCACGAGCACGGCAACTGGTCGGGATGTGTAGCGTCCAAGAGGGGCCTGCACCTCCTTCCTGTCGAGGTGCGACCGTCGCGCGATGCTTATCAATCGAATGTGGGGGAGGTGTCGTGCATCTCTATATCGCCAACAAAGTATATTCATCCTGGTCCATGCGGCCATGGATTGCGATGCGCATGCTGGATATCGCCTTCGATGAGACGGTGATCCCGTTCAACGATCCGGCTTTCAAATCGAAGGTCGCGGCGCTTTCTCCGGCCGGACAGGTGCCCTTCCTGATCGATGGCGATATTCTTGTCTGGGACAGCCTCTCCATCCTTGAATATCTTGCTGATAAGTTTCCGGAAAAGCAGCTCTGGCCGAAGGATAAGGTGGCGCGTGCGCATGCCCGGTCGATTTCCGCCGAGATGCACACGAGGTACCGGGATCTGCGTCAGGCTTGCCCAATGAATCTCGGCCGGCGTTATGCGACGCGCGATCGCGGAGCTGGTGTTGCGCGCGACGTTGCGCGTTTTTCGGCGCTCGTGAGGGAGGCGCGCGGGCGTTGGGGCGAGGCGTCCGGCGAGCGTTTTCTATACGGGGCGTTTGGTGCGGCCGACGCGATGTATGCGCCGCTGGTTTCGCGGCTCGACACGTATGGCATAACCGTCGATGAGATCACACGAGCGTATGCGGAAGCGGTTCTGAGTACGTCAGCGTTTATCGCATGGCGCGATGCTGCGCTGGACGAGCCGTGGCTCTATTATGGCGACGAAGTTGACGAGCGGGCAACGGCGGAACTGCGGCCGGGCATTACTTGCTGGGTCGGCCCGGAGACGAACTGAATACTGCATAGTGAAAAGAGAGATCAAGCTCATGTCCGGTTCCTCGACGCAATCGCACTATCCCGATCCTGTCTTTGATCAGGAAATCGTTTCGCGGACCCTGTCGATTATTGTCGATAATGAACCGGGCGTTCTGGCGCGCGTGATCGGTCTGTTTTCCGGTCGCGGCTATAATATCGACTCGCTTACCGTGACCGAGACCCAGCACGAGCAACACGTCTCACGCATTACGATCATTACGCGCGGAACGCCCTCGGTCATCGACCAGATCAAGCATCAACTGGAACGTATGGTGCCCGTCCACGGCGTCACCGATCTAACGCTCGAAGGCGAATCGCTCGAGCGGGAGCTGGCCCTGATCAAGGTTGTGGGCAAAGGCGACAATCGTATCGAAGCGTTGCGGCTTGCCGAGATTTTCCGTGCCGAGGTCATTGATGCCTCGACGGAGCATTTTGTCTTTCAACTCACAGGACGATCCGTGGACGTTGACCGTTTTATCAATATCATGACTGAACTCGGCCTCGCGGAGGTGTCGCGTACC
>CAZWCL010000147.1:0-8062 GCA_964632265.1 uncultured Hyphomicrobiaceae bacterium
CATTGCCGTTGTCGGCTGCCCGGCACGCTTCCGTGGCGACCAGGTGCGAGCGCGTTACCTGATTGCGGACCATCTTGGAGGCACAAACCTTGAGAGCGTCGATCGTGCGCTCTATGGCCGCGTCAGCGAGCCGCCCGCTGCCCGAGACCCCTTCGCCGAGACGAATGATGCGCGAGAACGCGTCAACAACCTGAAAACCGCTACGGGTTGGTCGCGCCACGAGCAGCCGGCAATTATTTGTGCCGAGATCAAGTGCGGCATAGACCGGATTAGCGTCGCGTGCGCAATCTTTGCGCTGTCGAGACTTCGCCGAGCTTTTCGATTGTGAGGCACGCTGTTGTGAGGACCGGTGCTTCGGCGATTGGTGTTGGCCGCCTGAACGGTCCGCGCCTGGCGCACCGCTGGCTTGTGCACCGCTCACCCGTGGGTGACGCTCACCGCGATCACGGCGCGAGCTTTCCACAACAACCCTCCCAACCCACAAAGAATCCCAATGTGTCAATAATCTAACACTTCAAGGGGGTGGGTAAAGAGCGCAACTTTGCGACACACCTTCTATGGCAAACGAGATGGGCTGATCCGCCACACCCCACGGGAACACTTGTGCTACCCGGACCGTTTGCCCATTTGACGACGGATGCACTGAAGCGTAGTGATAGCTGTTGCATGCGATGGGGCATAGGTTAACGGTAGACCCACGGACTCTGACTCCGTTAGTCCTGGTTCGAATCCAGGTGCCCCAGCCAAATCATGTCAATGACTTAGCTGAAAACACCCGGAACATCGCGCAGACCCTGCGGGAGTTCGTTCCCGCTTCATGCACCACGCCGAGTTCCGGTGTTCATCTGTCCTGCCCGGCAACCCTTTCAGCCGCTTTGATGAGACAGCCGGGTTCGACTGCCGATCGCGGCCTTACGACAGATCAACGCGCAGGTTGCCACGCATTATCCAGTTCCTCAGCCAACTGGGGATACTGCGTGCTGGCCGGCGCGAATTCCCAAGCCATGTCGGACCGCTCTCGCGATGAGACCGTTGCCTGCGTCGCTATGGACTTCATCGGATCATAAAAAGGTTTCGGCACGACCTCGCAATTGCGGGTTCCCTCCAACGTTTTGATGGCCAAGCGAGTGCCAATATCAGTGTAGTCGCGATCGACCATCGCAAGTGCGATGTTCTTTTTCAGGCGAGGGGAATAGACCGCAGACGAGACGCGGCCAATAAAATTACCGTTCTTGTCGATCGGCCAATGATCATCGTTAGAACCAGCAAGCGGCGAACCATCAAGCTCCAAACCAACCAACCGCTGTGACACCCCTTCGCTCTTGATCCGGGCCAGCGCCGCCTTACCCACAAAATCGGCTTCCATGTCGAGATTAACGAGGCGCTCCATTCCGAGTTCGAAGGGGTTATTCTTCAAAGTCATATCGGCGTGGTAGGACAACATCGCGGCTTCGATCCGACGAATGCTGGATGTGTGCCCAGGTTTCAGCCCATAAGGTTGGCCGACTTCCATCAGGTATTCCCACAGCCGATCGCCGGCAGAGGAATCCCGCAAGAAAATCTCATATCCCAATTCGCTCGACCAACCAGTTCGTGAAATGAGGAGAGGCACACCCTGCCAATCATGTTCCATGAACCGGTAGTATTTGAGCGCTGTCGGCTCATCTCCGAATGCTGCTCGCAGTATATCTCGTGACTTAGGACCTTGTAGCTGTAGAGGGGAGACGTCCGGTTCTTCAATCTTCACGTCCAAACCGGAGTGAACCGCCAAGCCTTTGGCCCAGAGCAGCACGTCGCTGTCGGAGATTGAGAGCCAGAAATGGTTCTCGTCGAGCTTTAAGAGCACCGGATCGTTGATGATGCCGCCATCCTGATCTGTTAGCAGCACATACTTGCACTGCCCGGCTTGGCATTTTGAGAGATCTCGGCAGCAGAGATACTGCGTGAACCGCGCTGCATCGGGGCCGGTGATCTCGACTTGGCGCTCAACGCCAACGTCGCACAGAATGGCCTCGTTCACGAGATTCCAAAAATTCTGCACCGGATCGCCAAAGTCTCGCGGGATATACATGTGGTTGTATATCGAGAACCCCTTTGCCCCCCACCGCAACGCGGCGTCCGAGTAAGGGGATTTGCGTACCTGAGTTCCAAAGCTGTACTCGTGGAACGCTTGAACTTGGTTTGAGTACATTTTCGTCGACCTCATGCACAGTTTCACCGAACGGATCAATCGATCATGCACGGACGCATGTTCTCCGACGATCTGATTAGCGACGAATATTTGTCTGAAATCGAAGTCTGCTCTTCGCCTGCGTGGCAAACATGACGCCCCCCGGCAGCAGCACGTCAACAAGCGGGGGACAGAACAAACAGGATCAATCCCCCGTGCCTTCTCCGGGTTCGAGCATCGCCGCTGGTTTTGACCACCAACGCTCAGGGCCAGGAGGCGACATTACGAGCCGCGCGCACATCGAGCCGCGCGCACATAGTGTCTTGTGGTTTCCAAGTGCGGCCGCCATGGTAGTTCAGCCACCGCTTCGTGGTGCACTCGGATGGGGAGTCGGTAATGTCGCTTAAAGTCATCGGTGCCGGGGTGGGGCGCACAGGAACCTACTCAATGAAGCTTGCTCTGAACAGGTTAGGGTTCGGTCCGTGTCATCACATGGAGGAAGTCGCAAGCCGTCTTCCGGTACAACTGCCGCTTTGGCAGGCAGCGGTCGCGGGGCGACCCGACTGGCCGACAATCTACCGCGGATATGAGAGCGCCGTGGACTGGCCAACGGCTCGGTTCTTTCGTGAGCTGAATGCCACCTATCCAGATGCGAAATTCATCCTCAGCCACCGTGATCCGCGTAAATGGGCAGAGAGCTTCTCTGAGACGATTTACACACTGATCTCGAAAGCAGATCAGGCGCCCGAACATCTTCGCGATTGGCTTGCGATGGCCCGTGCCGTCATCGAACAGACTGACATTCCATTCGGCACTGACATTGCGGGCCTGGAAGCCGCCTTCGCAACTCATGCGGAAGCTGTGAAGGCGGAGGTTCCGGCCGAGCGCCTACTCGTCCACGACGTCAAGGAGGGCTGGGGGCCACTCTGCGTCTTCCTGGATGTTCCAGTTCCTGACGAACCATTTCCGCGCAGCAATGACCGCAGCGAATTCTGGGATCTCATCAAAGGAGTGTCCTGAAAACCAAACTTTACGTCCCCTCGTCCATTGCGCCAATTGAATATGGGACAGATCGAGCGCACGAATGTCTGGATATCGCGAGCTGGCAGTTATTCTGGTGCCGATACTGTCGGTCAGGTTGCATCAATCGCAGTGAGCTCGGATAAGAGGATCCTACGAAAGGCGCGCAAGCAAGCACTCATGAGAATTGCCACATTCAATATCGAGAACCTTGATTTTCCCGTAGAGCATCGCTTGGCGGTCCTGCGGCCGGCCTTGGAGCGTCTAGAGGCCGACGTCCTTTGCCTGCAGGAGGTGAACAGCCAGAAGCCGCCCAGCACCTCTGAACGCCGGCTGATGGCGCTTGAGCAGCTTTTGATTGGCACCGAATATGCGGACTTCCATCGTGCAGAAACTCGCTCCGAGCGCCACTCGGGGGCCGCGACAACACACAACCTTGTGACCTTGTCACGGTATCCCATCGTCGAGAATCGTCAGATCTGGCACCAATACGTTCCCCCCGTCAGTGTTCAACTTTGTTCAGTTGACGACGCTGACGATGCACCGACTGTTGTGCGGTTCGACCGCCCCTTCCTGGCAACTGAAATTGAAATCGATGGAACAAGATTACACGTCATCAACGTACATCTGCGGGCACCGTTAGCAACCAGCATACCTCATCAGAAGTCCTCAGCTTTCACCTGGAAGTCGGTCAGCAGTTGGGCAGAAGGCTATTATCTATCGGGTATGAAACGAACCGGCCAGGCCCTTGAGCTTCGACTTGTCATTGATGACATCTTCGACGCCGATGAGACTGCTCATATTCTTGTCACGGGAGACTTCAATGCAGAGTCCCACGAGACTGCGCCGCGCATTATTGCCGGGGCGCCTGAGGATACCGGAAACGCCGAACTGGCTGGGAGATCTCTGGTGCTTCTTGACCGGGCGATTGACCCGGGGCGACGTTTTTCCGTCATCCACTATGGCCGCCGGCAGATGCTGGATCACATGTTTGCAAGCCACGCCCTCTATGGTCGTTTTCGAAGTATCGCAGTCCACAATGAGACACTCGGCGACGAGGTTGTAGGGTATTCAAAAGGGGTCGAGGCTGCCGGATCATATCACGCCGCACTTGTCGGGACTTTTGAGGGCTAGCAGGCTGTTTAAGAGGACAACCAATCGCTTCATCACATATATTGGTCCTCTTCCGTGGCCCGGTGATGTAAGCGATTAGACCGTCGCGGTCATTGCCTGTAATCGAGACGTTCGACATTTTCTTGTGTGGTCATTGATTTGCCCGCCGGAGGCTAATATGGGGCGCGCACCTGAATTTTCTCGCAAACGGGGCTTTTATAATGAAACTACCTACCCACAACCGATACGACTGGTCGCCATTGCCAAAACGCCAGCCCTACACCTGGCCCGAAGGCAAACGGCTTGCGGTTTATTTTTGCAATAATATCGAATATTTCGCTTTCGGATCCGGGATCGGTTCCGACAGCGCGGTGATTGGCGCACCGCAGACGCATCGCAACTATGCGTGGCGCGACTACGGCAACCGGGTCGGCATCTGGCGGATGTTCGATTTGTTCGATGAACTCGGGGCGCCGCTGACGCACAACATCAATTCGGCGATCCTGACGCATCATCCCGAAATCGGGGAGCGCATGATGGAACGCGGCGATGAATTCGTCGGTCATGGACGAACCAACTCCGAGCGCCAAGGCGATCTGTGGCCTGACGCCGAAAAGCAGCTCATCGAGGAGACGACGGAAATTATTACCAAGTTCTCCGGCAAAAAGCCGATCGGCTGGATGGGTCCATGGCTTTCGCAGACCGACGTCACGCTCGATCTGTTACAAGAGGCGGGCTATCTTTTCCAATGCGACTGGCCGCTGGATGACCAGCCGATCTGGATGCGTACGCGCGACGGGCGCATTCTCAACATGCCATATCCGATCGAGACGAACGACTCGCCGACCGTTGTGAACCGTCACCACACGGCGGAAGAACTCGAAACGATTTGGATTGATCAATTCGACGAAATGCTGGAGCAATCAAGAGCGGGGCCTCATGCGCTGGTCTGCCCGTTCGTCCTGCACACGTTCATACTAGGCCAGCCGTTCCGACTGCGCCGTCTGAGGCGGGTGATGCAGCATATTCTACAGCATCGCGACGAGATCTGGCTGACCCAGCCGGGCGAGATCGCCAAGCACGTAGCGGCACTGCCGGCCGGTCTCGTGCCGGGTAGCTAGTATGCACCGATGTGGCGGGCACCCTCGCATCTGCCAACAAACACGCGACCGTTGCTGAGCTGGCGCAGCCGGATGAAATCGGTTTGGAGAACTTTTCGACGACAATGCCAAACTCTGCTTATGGTACGTTTGGTTCATCAGTTTGTCGGAGCAAAGAAATGGCAACATTCGTCTTGATCCATGGGGCCTATCAAGGGGGCTGGATCTGGAAGCTGATCTCGGAACGGCTAACGGGCCTCGGCCATGTCGTTCATGCGCCGACACTTGATGGCTGCGCCGAACGCTCCCATCAGATGCGCCACGGAATTACGACCGAAACACAGGCCGATGAGATCGCCAAATATCTCTACCATCATGATTTATCCAACGTGGTCCTTGTCGGGACGTCGAGCGGTGGAATGATTATGGCCAGAGTTGGCGAAATTACGCAAAGCCGGATCGAACGGCTCGTCTTTGCCGATGCGTTGATGCTTATGGACGGAGAGAAAATTCGCGATGTCGTTACGCAGCCGGCAGCCATCAATACGGAGCTGGCACTCGGGCCTTCGCAGGAGGATGCCGAAACAAGATTGCTGAAGGACCTGGAGCCCGATCTGCGCCGCTGGACGGCTGAACGCTTTACGCTGCATCCCACAGCCGTGTTTCATCAACCAGTAAAGCTGGAGCGCTTTTGGCAGATGCCTTGGAAGGCGTCGGTACTTTATTGCAGCGGGGCGGCAAACCCTGGTGAGGTACATTTGCGTCGCGGCGCCGATAAACTCGAGGCCGACTGGCACGTCATCGATACCGGTCATTATCCGATGCTCAGTACGCCGGATAGGCTCGTGGATGTTATTCTTGCAACCTGAACCCTGCAGCCCAACGCGGCACCGGCCCGCCAAGCCCCCCACACCGGCGACCTGCAACAATCCGAAGAGGGACGCGACAAGATGAAATCAGCAGCTGCACTCGCCCGCAAAAACCTGCAGGCCGGCACACGCGCCGCTGCGCTGGTTGCCATCGGCCTGACAATGGCATCGGCATCGGCGACGGCCGCAGAAACAGTGAAAATCGGCTTCGTTACAACCCTGACGACGCCAGCAGCCGTGATCGGCACGGATATGAAGGATGCCGCCAATCTCGCGATGGCGCACATCGGCCGCAAGATGGGCGGCAAACCCGTCGAGCTCATCTTCGAAGATGATGGCTTCCGGCCGGAGGGGGGCAAGCAAAAGGCCGACAAGCTGGTCAAACAGGACGACGTACACTTCGTGACGGGTTTTATCTGGAGCCACGTTCTGCTCGCCGCGCGCAAACCGGTTCTCGATGCCGGCAAATTCCTGATTTCGGCCAACGCGGGGCCCTCGCTCGTCGCTGGCCGGCTGTGTCACAAGAACTTCTTCTCAACCTCCTGGCAGAATGACCAAACGCCGATGGCGATGGGCGAAGTACTCAACCAAAAGGGCGTGGAATCGCTCTATCTGATGGCGCCGAATTATGCGGCCGGCAAGAACATGGTGGCAGGCGTCAAGCGGACCTTCAAAGGCGAGATCAAGGGCATTGACTTTACCAAGTGGGGCAAGTCTGCCCAGCTCGACTTCTCGGCCGAACTCGCAAAAGCGAAGGCATCCGGTGCCGAAGCGATCTGGGTGTTCTATCCAGGCAAAGCGGGCGGCGCGTTCATCAAGCAATACCAGCAGGCCGGCCTGCAGGGAAAGGTGCCGCTTTTCACGACGTTTACGGTTGACGCCATTGCATTGCCCAAGCTGCAAGCTGCCAAGCTCTCGGGTGTTCTTGGTTCTGAAAATACGCAGCAGTGGAGTCCCGACATGGACAACGCCGCCAACAAGAAGTTCGTTGGCGATTTCAAGGCGGAGCACGGGCGCTACCCATCGTTCTATGCTGCGCAAGCCTACGATGCGATCATGTTGATAAAGTCTGCTGTTGACGCCGTGAAGGGTGATTTGTCGGATCAGGACGGGATGCGTGAGGCGATGAAGGCTGCGAAGTTTTCTTCCGTGCGCGGCCCCTACACCTACGGAAAAAATCATATGCCGATCCAGAACTTCTATCTGCGCAAAGTCGTCGAAGATAGCGATGGGAACTGGACGACGGTGATCACCAAGACGGTCTACAAGGATCACCAGGACGTCTACGCCGAAGAGTGCAAGATGCGGTAGTTTTTTACGGCGGCCAGACACGCTATCAAGCAGATGGGCGCGCACCGCAAGCTGACGGGCAACTTTCCGTCCGGCCTGCGATGATGGACGCGTTGCGAATATAGCCATGCTTCGAGGAGTATCGCGTCCGGCGCGGTGGATTGAGACTGTATGGACCTCTCGCTATTCGTCATCCAGTTCCTCAACGGGCTGCAACTGGGCGTTCTCCTGTTCCTGCTGGCATCCGGCCTGACGCTGACGTTCGGGATCATGGACTTCGTCAATCTGGCGCACGGCTCATTCTATATGATTGGGGCCTTCATCTGCGCGACGTTGACGTTTGCGACCGGCTCTTTCGTCTGGGGCGTCCTGATTGCGATACCGCTCATCGCCCTGGTTGGATTGGCCACGGAGATTGTTGTTGTTCGCAATCTTTATGCGCGAAACCACCTTGATCATGTGCTCGCCACCTTCGGCCTGATCCTCGTATTTGACACGCT
>CAZWCL010000148.1:0-8046 GCA_964632265.1 uncultured Hyphomicrobiaceae bacterium
GGCGGCGCGGCCCGCGGGCTGCGGCGGCACTGCGGCGGCGGCGACCGGCGCGCTCACGTCCTGAGCGTTAGATGACATGCTCGCCCATTCGTGGTTTCGTGCTGTCCGCAGTTGAAATCAGATTTTTTGATTGTACTCGCCGACTTCCGACTGCTGGCTGAGTACGCCGTCGATGTCGGCGAAGATCGCACGCATGTTGTCTTCCGAGGTCGGGCTTTCGACAACGACGACGAGTTCGGGCTTGTTGGACGACGCGCGCACGAGCCCCCAGGTCCCGTCTTCAAGGACGATGCGGATGCCGTTGACGGTGATCACGTCGCGCACAGGCTGGCCGGCGATCTGCTCCCCAGCCTCAGCGCGTTTGGCATAATGCGCCACAACTCGGTCGACGACGTCATATTTGGTCTCGTCGGCACAATGCGGTGACATCGTCGGCGATTGCCAAGTCCGCGGCAGGTCGCCGGCCAAATCGGCCATCGTCTTGCCCGGGTTGCGGTCGAGCATTTCGCAAACGGCGATTGCGGCCACGAGACCATCGTCGTAGCCGCGGCCGAGAGGCGGCTGGAAGAAGAAGTGGCCCGACTTCTCGAAGCCCACGAGCGCGCCGATCTGATGCGTATGGCGCTTCATGTAGGAATGTCCGGTTTTCCAGTAGACTGTCTCGGCTCCATTTGCCTGAAGTACCGGATCGGTAAGGAAGAGCCCGGTCGATTTGACATCGGCGACGAACTTGGCATTGGCGTGCTGGGCAGAGAGGTCACGCGCCAGCATAACACCGACCTTGTCCGCGAAAATCTCGTCTCCATTGTTATCGACGACGCCGCAGCGGTCGCCGTCGCCATCGAATCCGAGGCCGACATCGGCGCCATGCTCGCGCACCGCCGCAGCCATCGCGTGCAGCATTGCCATGTCTTCGGGGTTTGGGTTATAATGCGGGAAGGAATGGTCGAGTTCGGCATCGAGCGGGATGACCTCGCAGCCGATCGCTTCGAGAACCTTGGGCGCAAAGGCGCCGGCTGTACCGTTGCCGCAAGCGGCGACAACCTTCAGCGGCCGCTTGATCCTGGCCTTGGCCGAAAGGTCGTCAATATACCGTTCAGCCATATCGGGGACGTAGATGTATCGGCCCTTGCCGGCGTCACTCGTCTTGAAGTCGCCGGCAAGGACGATCTCCTTCAGCGCCGACATTTCATCCGGCCCGAACGTGAGCGGCCGGTCGAGACCCATTTTGATGCCAGTCCAACCGTTGTCGTTGTGACTGGCGGTCACCATCGCGACACCTTCGACTTCAAGTTCGAACTGCGCGAAGTAGGCCATCGGTGAGAGCGCAAGCCCGATATCGTGAACCTCGAAGCCGCCAGCGAGCAGGCCATTCATCAGCGCCTGCTTCACAGAGCCTGAATACCAGCGATAGTCGTGGCCGACGACGATACGCTTCGCCACGCCGCGTTGCTCGAACAGCGTCGCCATGCCGAGGCCGATGCACTGGAGCCCCATGAGGTTGATCTCTTCCGGAAACAGCCACCTCGCGTCGTACTCGCGAAACCCGGTTGGCTTAACCAGGGGCAGACGCTCGAATTCCGGCGTGTTTGCTTTAAGATCGCCACGGGGTGTCGGCAGCATGGAACGCTCCTCGGTTGCCTTCCGGTTTTCTAGACTTGTAGCATCGTTGGCCAAGGCGCGACATATCACGATCCGAAGTGATCTGGCGGCGATGACGCCGCCTTTCGGATCAGTTTTCCATGATCATGCGGCCGGCCTGCATCTCGGCGCGGCGCAATTTGCCGAGAAAACTCATGCCGAGCAGGGTTATGCCTAGTTTGCCGCGTTCATGCACGCTGGCCCGCACACCGCGCACTTCGATATTGCCAATCGCGATGCGGTCGATGGTGACGAGCGCGACTCGCGAGAAACCGTTTGCGGTCTGCGTACGGTGCTTGAAATCGGAGTTATCGACGAAAATGCCGGCGCGTTCGGCATCTTCCCACGTCAGCGCGACGTAAGATGCCCCGGTGTCGACCAGCACTTCGATGGGGCTTGCGTTGATCCGGGCGGTGGTCTTGAAGTGGCCGTATCGGCCGGCCTCGAGAACCACCTTGTAACCGGACCCGGCCGGCGCTTGACGGCGGGCAGCTGTGGCCCCTCCTGTCGAATTGGCCCGTGGCGGATACGCGCGGGCTGTCTCGGCCGACGGCGGTGGCGGCATGAAGAGCGCCTTGAGATCATCTAAGAACACGAAGCCGGCAATCAGGATGGCCCCGGCGGCGCCCCATGACAGTGCCTCGCTCGCGGCAGAGCGCGTACCCGACGTCAACGACATACCAGCCACCCGAACAGTCATGCGGGTATATTGCCGTCAGCCCCGCAGCGTGAGGAATTCTCCAGAGAACTCATATGACTGGAGCAGCGTTAAAAAATTCATACCGAGAAGGCTTTGCGAAAGGACGCCGGGCTTGGCCACCATCACCCCCATATTGCGCATTGTGATGGGACCGACCGAGATCGAACCTATCTGCGTCGCTGCCGCGTAAGCGACGCCATTGGCCGTGCGCACCGGGACACGAAAATTCAACCGGTTGATATCGATCCCCGCGGCGCGGGCATCGGAGGCCTTGAGGACGATACTGCTGGCGCCGGTGTCGACGAGCATGAGCATCGGCTGACCGTTAACGCTGGCGCGGGCAGCAAAATGTCCACTGGGCTGGCGGCGGATACGCACGGCCTGTCGCCCGCTATTTTGTTCGGAGACCGCGATAGTATAGCCAGGCGGCATCAGTTCGCCGGCCAGCCTTTCATAAAGGCGACGTGCATCGTCGCGAAAAGAGTAGGCGAGCACAAGGAGCAGCATGATGCCGATCCAGAATGCAAGATCGCGTGCCCCCTTGGAAAAATGGCCGCGCGTGCCCGAAAACATCGGCCCAGCGATAAAGATCAACAGCGCGACGGATGCGACGAACGCCGCGATCGTGCCGCCATCCAGGCCGCCGATCGTTCCCTGGTCGCCGAGCGCCAGAGCCGCCAGCGCGGCAAAACCCAGCATTGCGAGTATAATCCAAAGCATTGCTTGCGCGGCCTCTTGGATCGGCGCGCCTCTGCGCCGAAGGTTAACCTCGACTGTTATTTAGGCAGTCCCCGGCCGCACTGCAATTTTGGTTATGTGTCACACTGTCAGAAGCTGGCCGGCGACGGCGCGCGGCGCCCGTCTTGCGGCGGAATGAGGCGGGCTTTTCGTGGACGGCGCGGTTCACTGGCGTTGCGCCCAGCCAATCGGCCGGAGAATGCACGCTGCGACGCTTGCTGGTAAACGGGGTGCTCTGCGTGCCCGTCCTGGTGTCGGGCCGGCGCGGCGTCTCCTTCGCCTCGGGTTTCGTCCAGGGGTTGCAGTGGAGGCATGGACCGCAAAACACGCGTTGGCGGTATCCGCACGATCGCCTGCGTGCCTTTGCGTAACTCGGATTTGAGCTCGAAGGTCCCCCCGTGCAGTTCGATGAGTTTGCGCACGATCGGCAGGCCCAGCCCGGTGCCGCCTTCAGCAGTCTTTTGAGCAAGCGAGCCCTGCCCGAATGCTGACATGACCTTTGGTATTTCGCTCTTTGGAATACCGGGCCCGGTGTCGCGGATGCAGATGACCTGGCTGCCATCCGCCTCGGTGCGCGCAGATACCGTTACAATACCCCCGCGCGGGGTGAATTTGATGGCGTTGGTGATGAGGTTCAGGCAGATCTGCCGGATTGCCCGCTCATCGGCCCAAATGGTTGCAAGACCGCTACCAAAATCCTCGACCAGCTTGAGTCCCTTGTTTTCGGCCCTAAGCCGCATCAGCCTGTGGCAGTCATCGAGCGTGTCGCAGATATTCATCGACTGCTCGTGCAACTCGTACTTGCCCGCCTCGATCCGTGACAGGTCGAGGATCTCGTTGATCAGATTGAGCAGATGTGACCCGCTCGCATGGATATTGGCGGTGTATTCCCGGTAGGTCTTGTTTTCGAGCGGTCCCATGATCTCCTTGGTCATCACTTCCGAGAAACCGAGGATGGCGTTGAGCGGCGTGCGCAACTCGTGACTCATGGTTGCCAGGAACTGGGACTTGGCGAGATTGGCATCTTCGGCGCGACGCCGTGCCTGGTCGGAGACGACACGGGCTTCCTCGAGTTCCGCGATAAGGAGGTCCTTTTGCGCGCGAAATTCGAGCATGGACTGCGCAGTAGACTGCAATCCCTTGGCAAGAAATATGAAATAGACATGGACACCGATCGCCATTGCTGCGAGCGCGAGATAGAAGAAGTCGCCGAGCATGACCAGCCGCGCGACCACGGCGATTGTCATCGGCACAGTCCCGACGTAGAGATTGGCCGGTACGGTGGACGCGAACGTCATGCGGATGGCAATGATGACGATGAGCGACGCGAACAGGAAAACGTGGCTTGAAAATAGTGTGTCCTGCGAGGCACCGACATCTGTACCAACACCGACTAGGGCAAAGCCGGCCCAGGCCATGCCGCCAACCGCTTCAGCCAAGAACAGACGTCTTTGCCAGACTTTGACATCGATGTCGCTGCGCGGTTCGGCAACGAAACGCCGGCACACGTCGAGCAGCAACACCTTGGCGCCAATCACGATAATCAGCCAGCCAATCGCCTGCTCGTAGGGCGCCCAGAACATTGAGGCGAGCGAAAATATCAGAGCAAGCAAGAGGATCGTCCATTGCGCGGCCAGTTCATTGTGGACGAACATCGAGAGAAGTTCGTAGTCGAACTCCGTCTTTTCGCGCATGGAGTGCTTGAGTTCCGAGCGGACGTTGCGCAGGTTCGCCTGCGCCGGCGCATTTGCGCGACGTCGTGATCGGCGCACAGTGGCCGGTCTTCTGCTCGTGCCGACGTCCGCCGCCATCACCTACTGAGATCCTACTTGCGGCAACCTCCCGCCGTCGACGGGAGCGACAACCGAAATTGCACTCGGTTTAGAAGTCTCTATTCAAAAGACTAAAGATCAGTTTAACCATGCCTGAGAATACGTTGAATATTATTATGAATATTTCCAAGCCCACTTGGGCCAGAGGTTTCTCGGGCTCGAAGCGCTACGTATGGCGGCTAATTTTCGCCCTGATTTTCATTGGTTTGCTGGTGCTGTCCCGTGTCGACTGGCGGCCTCTGCCTGATCGCGTTGCCGGCAAGGCCGAAGCCTCTGACGGCGATAGCCTGCGGATAGGCCGGCACCGCATTCGCCTTTTTGGTATCGATGCACCCGAATTGGTCCAGACTTGCGAGCGCGCCGGCTGGGCGTGGGCCTGTGGCCGCACGGCCCGGCAACATCTTCTGGCCCGGTTGATCTCAGGGTCTGAGACAGCCTGCGATGTACGCAAGCGCGACCGCTACGGGCGCTTGCTGGCGGTTTGCAGCGCTGGCGCTCCGGAGTTGAACCGCGCCATGGTCCGCAAGGGCATGGCGGTATCATTTGCCGGATTATACCGCAGCGAAGAGGCCGCCGCACGCCATGCCAAATCTGGTCTTTGGGCCGCGGAATTTGAGCGCCCGGCTGATTTGCACAGCCGAAGACCGCGCCGATGAAGCAAATGCCGGTTGGCCGGAAGTGCCTATATTTCTCCGCTGATAATGCTAGGTATTGTCACCGCCATCCCCGGCCGATAGGCACGGAACCGAGCCAGAGGAAAGAGGAAACGATGGAACTGATCGATCAGCCGCACGCCCCGAACCCGCGCCGCGTGAACATTTTTTTGGCAGAAAAGAATATAGACCTGCCAAACCGCCGCTTCCTGAAGATACCCGAGAAAGAGCATCTGACGCCTGAGATAGAGGCCCTCAACCCAACCCGCACACTGCCGATCCTTGTTCTTGACGATGGCACGGCGATTTCGGAGAGCGTTGCGATCTGCCGGTATTTCGAAGAGACCCATCCGGAACCGCCGCTGATGGGGACGAATGCGCTGGAAAAGGCGATGATCGAGATGTGGCAGCGCCGTATGGAGTTCAATCTGCTGACCCCGGTCGCGGCTGCCTTTCGTCATTCCCATCCAGCGATGGCCGAATTGGAAGTGCCACAGATCAAGGATTGGGCCGACGTCAACAAGCCGCGCGCACTGAAGGGACTTGAGATGCTTGACGCGCAGCTTGCAACGTCGAAATTTGTTGCGGGCGACACCTATTCGATCGCTGATATCACAGCATTGGTGGGCGTTGATTTCACCAAGGCGGCCCGCATCGAGGTGCCTGAAAGTCTTGGCAATCTGAAGCGGTGGTACGCTGACGTCTCAAGCCGGCCGAGTGCGAAGGCCGGGATTGCTTGACGAAGGCCACGGCCCAGCGGGCACCCGGCGGAGCGACCATTGCAATGTGTCCCGGCGCGACGAAGACCGCGGATCGAAGAAAGATGATGACATGCAACTGACGGTGATCGGCAGCGGCGACGCGTTCGGCTCGGGTGGGCGTCTGCAAACGAGTTTCCACGTCGACGACGACGGCACGAAGTTTCTTGTTGATTGCGGCGCCAGCACACTGATCGGAATGCACCGTGAGGGCCTCGATCCGTGCGCGGTCGAGACGATCTTCATCACGCATCTTCACGGCGACCACTTTGCCGGCCTGGTCTGGTGGAAGATCCACGCCCATCACACGGTCCGCCGCAAAACGCCGTTGACGGTCGTCGGGCCGGTCGGCCTCGAGGAGAGGTTCCACGCGACGTGCGAAGTGCTCTTTCCAGGTTCCAGCAAGGTCGAGCCGCGCTTCGAAATGAAGTTCGTCGAGTTCGCCGAGCGTGAGCCGATCGAGGTCGGCGGAACACGCCTGACCGCCTATGCAGGTGAGCATCCCTCGGGCGCACTTTCGGCGGCGCTGCGTCTCGAGCGCGGCGGGAAGGTGCTCTCCTATTCCGGCGATACCCAGTGGGTGGACACCCTTGTTGATTGCGCCCGCGGCGCCGATCTATTTATCACTGAGTGTTACAGTTACGACGAAACGTCGATACCCTACCATCTCAACTGGCAGGTACTGGCGGACAAGATCGATACCCTCGCGGCACAGCGCGTGATGCTGACTCACATGAACCTCAACATGCTTGCCAACCGCCACCGAGTGACCCGGCCGGACGTGATTTTCGCCAATGATGGAATGGTGGTGAATTTTTGATTCGATCGCGCTGCGCAGGCGGTGGTGGATGACCGGCGCCGCCGACGCAGGGGCTACGGACCGTCCATGACGACTGACATCGACTGCCTCCTGGCACAGGTCCGGTCTTGCCGGATATGTCGCGAAACCACCGAACGGCGCGCTCTGCCGCACGAGCCGCGTCCCGTTCTGCAGATATCGACTCGAGCGCGAATCGTGGTCTGCGGCCAGGCCCCCGGAACGAGGGTGCACGCCTCCGGCCGCCCCTTCACCGATCCATCCGGTGATCGCTTGCGGGACTGGATGGGAGTCGATGATGCCATGTTCTACGATCCCGCGCGCATTGCGATCGTGCCGATGGGCTTCTGTTTTCCGGGCCTGGACGCCAAGGGCGGCGATCTGCCGCCGCGCCCGGAATGCGCGAAGGCATGGCGCAGTGCGATTTTCGCGAGCTTGGCCAATGTAAGGCTGATCATGGCCGTTGGCGCTCATGCAGCGCGCTGGCACCTCGGTCAACGCGCCCGCCGCAACTTGACCGACACCGTCGCCGACTGGCGCGCTTATGCTGACGTACCATTGTGGCCGGGCGGCGAGGCGCCGCGTGGCCGGGTGTTTCCTATGCCGCATCCCTCATGGCGCAACAACGCGTGGCTGAAGGACAATCCCTGGTTTGAACGCGAGCTTGTGCCGGTGCTGCGCGCCGACCTACGCAACGTACTTGACGGCGCGAGTTAAGTCGTTCATGTCGCTACGAAGGGGAATAATTTTCCAAAATTTCTTCGAAAGGGCGGAAAAAAGAGGATAAATATGCTCGACAACATGGATATAAAAATCCTCGAACTATTACAGCGGGACGCAACCATGGCTGTCGCCGACATCGGCAAGGCCGTCGCGTCGGCCTTTGCATCGCGCGGCCACGCGATTC
>CAZWCL010000149.1:0-8040 GCA_964632265.1 uncultured Hyphomicrobiaceae bacterium
CGAAGGCTTTGCGCAGATCCTGTACACCGGAAAAAATTGCGGAGAGCTGCTCGAAGTGAAGGTCGACCTCGTCGGCCAGCAAACGCGCCACGGTTGTCTTGCCCGAGCCCGGCGGGCCCCAGAGAATCATCGAGGGAACACGTCCCGACCGCAGCAGCCGGCGCAATATCCCACCGTCGCCAACCAGATGGTCCTGGCCGATTACTTCATCCAGCGCTGCTGGCCGCAGTCGGTCCGCCAAAGGGCGCGGTGCATCAGCCGCGAGGCCCGCCGCCCCAAACAAGTCCTGGTCGTCGGCCATCATGAGGGTCCAGATGTTGCGTTAAAGTCCAATATATCGTCTTCCGGCGCCGCCATGCCCAGCCGTTCGCTAGAAGGGTCGAAAACTAAACACCGAAAACCAAACAACTGCTACAATCCAAACGAGCGCTATCCTGGTACTTCGATCCGCAGGATCTGGCTGCCGCGACGCACCGCAATGAACCAGACGGATCGGCTTTTGGCCAGAATGCGCTCGAGGCGGTCGACGTTCGACACTTCGGCGCGGCCGATCTGGATGATTACGTCACCGCGGCGAAAGCCCAGTTCCTGTGCGGTCGAGGCGGCCGCGACGTCGATGATAACGACACCGTCGGAAACTTCCAGATCGAGTTCATCACTCAGGCTCGGGCGAATGTTGGAGACGCGTGCGCCGTACAAGGGATGATCACCGTCGAGCAAACGAATGTCATCGGGCGTTGGCCCGGGGGCGGCCTGGAGTTTGAGGACGACATCGCGGCGGCGGCGGTTTCGCAATACGCCGAGCGTTGCTTCTTTGCCAACACCACGGGTCGCGAGGCGGTAGAGGGCGGCACGCGCGTCAGCGACAGGGCGCTCGTCGACCGAGACGATCACATCACCGACCTTGAGGCCGGCTTTGGCGGCGGGGCCCTTCATGTTGAGGCGCACGACCAGCGCGCCGGCAACCCGGGCGAGGCTCAGTTGAGATGCGATCTCGCGCGTTACCGTTTGCAGGCGGGCGCCGAGCCAGGGGCGCTGAACCTTACGGCCCGTCAGTGCGCTGTTGACATAGAGGCGTACCAAGTTGGCAGGAATTGCAAAGCCAATGCCGAGGGAACCGCCCGACTTCGAGAAAATAGCCGTGTTAATGCCGACCAGGCGGCCATTCATGTCGACCAGGGCGCCGCCGGAGTTGCCCGGATTAATCGCGGCATCTGTTTGAATAAACACCTGCGCGCTGTTGCGTGACAGACCTGTACGCGCCAAAGCTGATATAATCCCGCTCGTCACCGTCTGGCCGACCCCGAACGGGTTGCCGATGGCAAGTACCACGTCGCCTACTTCGGCGGCATCGCTGTCGGAGAACTCGACGATAGGAAATGTCTCGCCGTCGGCCTGGATACGCAGAACGGCGATGTCCGTCTTGCGGTCCTCGAGGATGACCTTGGCCTTGAATTCACGCCGGTCGGCAAGAACAACCCGTATGTCCGCTTTGCCGGAGCTGCGAATGACGTGGGCATTCGTTACGATCAAACCGCGCTTGTCGACGATCACGCCGGAGCCCAAAGAATTCTGCACGCGGGGGCGGTCAAAGCCTCGCCCGAAGAACTCGCGAAAAAATGGATCCCGGAAGAATGGCGAGCGGACTGTGCGGCTGGTCGAACGTACATAAACGTTCACGACCGCCGGCGTCGCGCGCCGCACGATTGGTGCAAATGAATACTGGAGCGCTGCCCGCGACGGCGGCACCTCGCGGCGCAGCGCGCGCTGCGCATCGGCGGTCGCCGCGCCCAGCACCGCCCAAACTGCAGCGAGCAAGATCACCAGGCTCGCGCCCGGCCGGCGCGGCATCCAATCCATCACCTCGTGCTTCCTTGCCATACATTGTCTCTCCGTTAACGGCGGCGCCCCAAGGCGCAGCAGTCCAGCACGCCGTTGTCGCAGATATGCGTACTGGAGAGGGAACGGCCGCTCTGTCTCAGATAACCTTTAATTCGCGCAAACTTAAAGCCGCGGCCCGCACCGCCTCCTTTGCCGATCGAAACGACATGCCGAGTTGCTGCTCTGATTTCGAGGTGTCGCAGCGGTTGGCTCTGCCAAGGTCGACACGGATCGATTTCAGATTGCGGTCGAAATGAGAAAAAAGCCTGACGAGGCCCGATGGCAACTCGATTGTCGGCACCTTGCGCTTGAGGTCAGGGAGGGTCTCGACAATGATCTGCCCCATTTCCCTGAGCGAAAGACTGCCGTCACACGAGAGCCAGCGATTGCCCGGCGCTGCTGGATGGGTCAGGGCCAACACGTGATGGTGGGCCACGTCGCGGACGTCCGCGACAGGGAAAGCCACCTTGGGTAGCGCGGGATAAACGCCGCGAGCGATCATGCGGACGAGGGCATGCGATGTCGACAGGTCGCGATCGAGCGCGGGGCCGAGAACGACGCCGGGGTTGATCGTTGCCACCTCCATCGTGGTGCCCTCGGACTTCAGTTCTTCGTGGAGCTTCCAGATCGCGCGCTCCGCCAATGTCTTGGACCGGGCGTAAGTGGCGACCTCGGGATCATTCAAATTGGTCCAGTCGGTTTCGGTGCGCGGCTCCTCGTTCGGCCGCGACGAATGCATGACCGCGGCGACGGATGAGGTTTGGACGAGACGTTCAGCGCCCGCCCGGGCGGCAGCCCGCATTACTCGTTCAGCGCCGTCGCGGGCCGGCCGTATCAGTTCGTTGGGGCTGCGCGGCTCGTTCAAGGGAAAGGGCGAGGCCACGTGTAATACATAACGGCAACCATCGAGGGCTTGATCCCAGTTCTCGTCGCGGAGGAGGTCGGCTTCGACGAGCTCTATTGGCGAATGATCAACGCCGGCGCGGCGCAACGCCTTCTCTATTTCATCGGCGCGGCTGCGATCCCGCACCGTGCCGCGCACGGCGAAGCCGGCTTTGAGGCAGGCTGCGATGCAGTTCTTGGCGACGAACCCAGTTGCCCCCGTCACGAGCACGCGATCTGAAACCATACACAAAACTCCGGTTTATTTGTCCGGGTATCCTCAGTTGAGGCGGTCGCCGCCCCCACCGGCTACGCGGCTGCGATGCGCGCCGGTGATCCGGCTTTCGGTGCGTGGCCCCCAAGCCCCGATAACCCAATTACGCATGAAAAAGCCGCTCGCAAGACTGCAAGCGGCTTTTTCATAACTCAAATGTCTCGCGCGGCAACCGTGGCACTGTGAGCCAGTCGCCGATCGGCGTGCTCGCCGACCCGATAGTTAATCGGCGGGCTCGTCCGCGCGTTCGGCTGCGACGCGCGCAAGATCCTTGGCCCCCTTCGCGCTTTCATCGCGGTCAACCAATTCGATCACCGCACGCGGCGCGTTATCGCCGTAGCGGAAGCCGGCCTTCAGCACACGGGTGTAGCCGCCGTTGCGATCCTTGTAGCGCGGGCCGAGCACATCGAAGAGTTTCTTGGCCATGTCTTCATTGCGCAGACGCGAGGCTGCGAGACGGCGGGAGTTCAGATCCCCGCGCTTGGCAAGCGTAATATACTTTTCGACGACGCGGCGCAGGTCCTTGGCCTTCGGCAATGTCGTGACGATCTGTTCGTGCTCGATCAGGGATGCCGCCATGTTGGAGAACATCGCCTGGCGGTGTGAACTATCCCGGCTAAAACGGCGGCCGGCTCTACGGTGTCGCATGATTTTTCCACTTTCGCTTAGGTTATTACGGGGAGGTTCTTCGGCCTCACCTCGTTTCGGTTGGATTTGTTCCAGGCTTATTAACGTGAACTCGCCCGTTGTTGCCGTGTCTTTTCACGCCAAAACGCACATGCCGCGACCGGATTGTTAACAAATCCGCCGGTCGCGGCACTTCTCGGAACGCTCTCGGATCAATATTGATCTTCGAAACGTTTGGCCAGTTCCTCGATATTGTCGGGCGGCCAGTTCGGGACTTCCATACCCAGATGAAGACCCATCGTTGCCAGCACTTCCTTGATCTCGTTCAAGGACTTCCGCCCAAAGTTGGGCGTGCGCAGCATCTCGGCTTCGCTCTTCTGGATCAGGTCGCCAATATAGACGATGTTGTCGTTCTTCAGGCAGTTTGCAGAACGCACCGAAAGCTCGAGTTCGTCGACCTTCTTGAGGAGCGCGGCATTGAACGAGAGCTCGGGGTGGGCGCGCTCTTCAACTGGCTTTTGAGGCTCTTCGAAGTTGATGAAGATGGCGAGTTGGTCCTGCAGGATCCGGGCTGCCAGCGCCACGGCGTCATCAGCGCGAACCGAGCCATCCGTCTCGATCGACATGGTCAGCTTGTCATAGTCGAGAATCTGGCCTTCGCGCGTGTTTTCGACGCGGAAGGACACCTTGCGCATCGGCGAATAGATGCTATCGACCGGGATCAGGCCAATCGGTGCGTCCTCGGGGCGGTTGCGGTCAGCCGGCACGTAGCCCTTGCCCATGTCCGCCGTGAACTCCATGCGCACTTCGGCGCCTTCGTCCAGGTGGCAAATCACGTGGTCGGGGTTGAGTATCTCGACATCGGAGCCGCACTCTATGTCACTCGCCTTGGCCGGGCCCGGACCCGTTTTTTTCAGCACCATGCGCTTGGTGCCTTCGGAGTGGACGCGCAGCGCAATCTCCTTGATGTTAAGGATGATGTTGGTCACATCTTCCCGCACACCCGGGATCGACGAGAATTCATGAAGAACGCCGTCGATCTGAACGGTCTTGATCGCAGCACCCTGCAACGAGGAGAGCAGTACACGGCGCAGCGCATTGCCGAGGGTCATGCCAAATCCGCGCTCGAGCGGTTCAGCAACGATCGTTGCCAGACGCTCCGCGTCACGGCCTTTTTCCACGGCAAGTTTCTGTGGCTTGATTAAATCCTGCCAGTTTTTCTGTATAATGTTCGTCAAATTACGCCTCCTTGAAGAGCGTGGCGCGCGCCGGGCGGAAAACCGATGCGGCCGAGGCATGGGACCGGAAACATCCGGTGCAGGACGAAGCGCCGCGGGGCTGGTGCGGGCTTCGGTTCGTCGGGATGCCGCCAGTAAATGCGGTCGGGCGGCAACCAGAATTTCGCGATCCGGAACAGGCGTGATGCCTGCCGAGGTCGCTACTACACGCGCCGGCGTTTGCGGGCGCGGCAGCCGTTGTGCGGAATCGGGGTCACGTCACGAATAGCCGTGATCTGATAACCGGCTGCCTGCAACGCGCGCAGCGCCGATTCACGGCCGGAGCCCGGACCGCAGACCTGCACTTCCAGGACCTTCATGCCGTGCTCAGCCGCTTTCTTTCCGGCGTCCTCGGCAGCCATCTGGGCGGCATAGGGCGTTGATTTACGGGAGCCTTTGAAGCCCATCGTGCCCGCCGACGACCATGCGATCGCATTACCTTGGGCATCACTGATCGTGATCATCGTGTTGTTGAAGCTGGCGTTCACGTGAGCGACGCCGGCGGAAATATTTTTGCGCTCGCGGCGGCGGATCTTGCCGCGTTGCTGTTCCCTGGCCATGGATTGCAGTTCTCTTTTCTAAAGCTCGCCCAAGCAGCCGTTGGGCAGAGGGGTGTCATCAACACATCTGGTGCGCACAGCCCGGGCCGGGCGCGCCAATCATCGAAGCGCCGCAGCTAGCGGGTCGCTTTCTTCTTGCCGGCAATTGCCTTCGCCGGACCTTTACGGGTCCGCGCGTTCGTGTGGGTGCGCTGGCCCCTGACCGGCAGATTGCGACGATGGCGCAGACCCCGGTAGCAGCCAAGGTCCATCAAACGCTTGATATTCATCGCCACTTCGCGCCGCAGATCACCCTCAACCTGGTAGTCTCGATCTATGGCCTCGCGGATCTGCAGAACTTCGGCGTCGGAAAGCTCATTGACACGCCGTTCCAGTGGAATGCTAACCTTGTCGCAGATCTCGTGGGCAAACCTGTTGCCGATGCCGTGAATGTACTGCAGCGCGATGACGACGCGCTTATTCGTCGGAATGTTAACGCCAGCTATACGAGCCAAGGCTTTCTCCTGAACGTTGTCGTTGCAAACGGTCCCGAGGCGACCGTCGGTCGAGTTTCAATTGGGCGGTGAACGATTGAAGGCCGAGGCGCCCGCTCACGCCACAGCCTACATTTCCGGTTGCTCTCGTTGACGCAAAACAGACTGGAGCGCCCGATTGACGGCGCATCATCGGCTCTGCTGCGTCACGAAAGCGCAGGTGTACTCTTCTCAGCGAGCGCCGTCAACGATTATGCCCGCGTCATGCTGACACGAGGCAATACGACATCGCCTATCAGCCAAAGCAGCTCACGTCCCGGCTACCAAAATCTCATCTATTTCGCTGGCGACGGCCTCAATCGACTTCATTCCATCGACCGTGTTCAACCGACCGGTCCGGCTATAATAGGCCGACAACGGAGCTGTTTGCGCCCGATAGGCTTCCATCCGCTCCTTGAACGCTTGGGGCGTGTCGTCCTTGCGGACCGGATCTCCGGCGGCAGCGGCCTCGGCCGCGCGCTTCTCGATGCGGGACAGAAGTCGGTCTTCATCCACCACAAGCTCAATCACCGCGGTGAGCGTCATGTTCTTTTCAGCGAGCCGTTCGTCGAGCGCCTCAGCCTGCTTCAGCGTGCGCGGAAACCCGTCAAGAATGAAGCCCTTGCTGCAATCCGGCTCTTCAATGCGGTCCGATACGATACCGATCACGATCTCGTCCGAGACCAGCTCCCCGGCTTCCATGACGGCCTTCGCCTTGAGTCCGACCGGCGTGCCAGCCTTCACGGCCGCGCGTAACATATCCCCGGTTGAAAGCTGGCAGATCCCGTATTTTTCAACAAGACGGGTCGATTGCGTTCCCTTGCCAGCGCCCGGGGGTCCGAGAAATACGATATTCATCATCGGCGCCGCTTGCCTCCGCTCTTCGGCTTTGCGGCACCTTTGCCGCCACCGCGCAATTTCGATTTCTGGATCAGCCCTTCATACTGATGGGCGACCAAGTGGCTCTGGACCTGGGCGACCGTGTCCATCGTCACGGATACGGCGATAAGTAATGATGTCCCGCCAAGCACCGCACCGAAGGACGCCGGCACACCGGCATTAGCGATCATAACCTCCGGCAAGAGACAGACGGCTGCCAGATAAATCGCACCGACCACCGTAATCCGCGTCAGCACGTAGTCGATATGCTTGGCCGTCTGTTCACCCGGCCGGTAACCGGGCAAAAATCCACCATACTTGCGCAGGTTATCGGCAGTTTCTTCCGGATTGAAGACCACGGCTGTATAGAAGAAGCAAAAGAAGATAATCAAAATGACATAGATCAGCATATGAAGCGGCTGGCCGTAGCCGAGCGCCGCCGTCACCCATTGCAGCCAGTCCGGCGCTTGACTACCCGGACCGGTCGAGAACTGTGCGATCGTAATCGGCAACAGAAGAAGTGATGACGCGAAAATCGGCGGAATCACGCCAGCGGAGTTCAGCTTAAGCGGAAGGTGGGAGCTGTCGCCCTGGAACATCCGATTGCCGACCTGGCGCTTGGGGTACTGGACCAGCAGGCGCCGCTGTGCGCGTTCCATGAACACGATTACTACAACGGCGCCGATCATCGTCAACAGCAACAGAATGAGCACGAAGCCAGACAGCGTGCCCTGCGCCGAAAGCTCGAACAGTTGCGCAATCGCCGTCGGAAGAGCCGCGACAATACCGGCAAAGATGATCAGAGAGATGCCATTTCCGACGCCACGTGCCGTTATCTGCTCGCCAAGCCACATCAGGAACATGGTCCCGCCAACCAGCGTGATTACCGTCGTCAGGCGGAAGAACCAACCGCCATCCGGCACGATCGGGCCGACACTCGACTGCGACCCTTCAAGGCCGACCGCAATGCCGTAAGCCTGTACGGTTGCGAGGAGTACAGTCAGATACCGTGTATATTGGTTGATCTGCTTGCGGCCTTGCTCGCCTTCCTTCTTGAGCGCTGCCAAGCGTTTGTCGACCGAACTCATGAGCTGCATGATGATCGATGCCGAAATGTATGGCATGATGTTCAGGGCGAAAATCGCCAC
>CAZWCL010000150.1:0-7978 GCA_964632265.1 uncultured Hyphomicrobiaceae bacterium
ACCCCTCTTTCCAGGTTGAAAACCTGGCGTCCTAACCGATAGACGAAGGGAGCGCTGAGCGGTTCGTATAATTCGCTTTGGCCCGGATGGTCAAGAATGAATACGTGTAAAAATATGCCCTCCAGCCAACAGCGGCCCGGCGTGGCATGCACGGAAGTATCGAAAGTCCGCAAATCCCAAGCGCGCCGGGGATATCGCACCAGACTACCGTGGCTGCTTGCGCGGGTCCGCGACATCTTCGATGGTCAACTCGAGACGGTCGCGTCCCCCCCAGGTGTCGCGACGGACGGTTCCCGCAACATGTAGCGGCATGCCCCCCGAGCCAAGCAACAATTGGCCGACCGCCTGGTCTGCCGCCCGGAAAGCAATGGCATCGAGCCGCTTGCCGTCTCCTGCTTCCAGCGCGCAACGGACATGCGTCTCGCCGACGACTTTAGCGAACTTGACGCGGTGCGAGGGGAAGACGAATTTAGGCTGCGGGTTGCCCTGGCCATATGGCCCCGCCCGCTCGAGGAGCTCGATGAGCTCGTGTGTGACCGCCGCCGGCGTCAGCGCGCCGTCGAACTCCAGGCAGGCGCTCTGGCGCGCCTCGATGCTGCGGTCACGCAGCCGTTCATCGATAAACCGACGTAAATCGTCCATGCGGTCGCGATGCACGGTCAACCCCGCCGCCATCGCATGACCGCCGCCCTTGGCGAGAATGCCCGCCGCGGTGGCCGCGCGAACGGCCGAACCGATATCCAGCCCCGCCACGGATCGGAGCGACCCCGTACCATGCCCGGTATCGTCCCACGCAATGACACACGACGGGCGCCGAAACCGTTCGACTAGTCGGCTCGCGACGAGGCCGACAACGCCTTTATGCCAGGTTTCCCCGCCCAGCATCACGATTGCCATATCTGGATCTGCCGACAGCATGGCATCGGCTTCGGCCATTGCCTGTTCGAGCATTTCCGTCTCGATCGCCTTGCGTTCTCGATTGAGCTTGTCGAGCAGAACCGAGATGCGCGCCGCCTCTGCCTCGTCGCTGGTCGCAAGCAGCTTGGCGCCTAGGCCTGAATCACCGATTCGCCCGCCGGCATTGATACGCGGGCCGAGAACGAACCCCAGATGATAAGGCGTTGGCGACTGCTTGAGCCCGGCCGCATCGAACAAGGCCCTGAGGCCGGTGTTACGGCGACCGCGCATCACCTGCAGACCCTTGGTGACGTAGGCGCGGTTGAGGCCGGTAAGCGGCACAACGTCACAGACAGTGGCGAGTGCCACAATGTCTAGCAAACCAAGGAGGTCCGGTTCCGGGTTCGCGTTATAGTGGCCGCGCCGGCGCAGTTCCCGCGTCACGGCGACCAGCAGCAGAAACACAACGCCTGCCGCGCAAAGCTGGCCCAGACCGGAGAGGTCGTCCTGACGGTTTGGATTAACGACCGCCACCGCCGGCGGCAGTGTCTCATCGGCCTGGTGATGGTCGACGATGATGACATCAGTCCCGAGCCGGCGAGCGACCTCGAGCGGCTCGAAACTGGTCGTGCCGCAGTCGACGGTGACTATAAGCTCGGCACCATCCTTGACCAGTGTCTCGATCGCCGCCGGGTTGGGCCCGTAGCCCTCGAACAGCCTATCCGGAATATAGACACGGCAGCCGAGTTCATGAGCGCCGAGGAAGAGTTGCATCAGCGCGGACGAGCACGCGCCATCAACATCATAGTCCCCGAATATCGCGATCTTTTCCCCCGCGATGACCGCATCAGCAAGCCTGTTCGCCGCCGCGTCGACATCGAGGACCGCGCTAGGGTCAGGCATGAGCCCCTTGATGGTGGGGTTCAGAAAAGCTTCCGCCTCATCGATGCCGACCCCGCGCGCCGCCAGAACCCGACCGAGTAACTCGGTAAGACCGAAGCGTTGCGCGATCGCGCTGGCGACAGGATGCTGCGCACCTGTCAGCCGCTCACGCCACTGATAGCCTTTAGCTGAAGCAGTGACGCCGAGAAACGGCGCCGCTTCGCCTTCTTCCTGCTCGAGTGCAACCGCTGTTTGAACCATGAAGCGCCTCCCAACCCGAATTCCTATGCCGATTCGGACATCCGGGGAGTAGCGCATCAGCGATAAGGTTGTGGATCGAACTGCAGGCGGCAATCTGGCGGCGGAATTCCCGGCGCCCCCTAAACCGTGCGCAACTAATGCGGCCTTCGAGCCACACAAAAGGTCAACAAAGAAATTCATTTGTTGACATGCTTATCAGCGCGCGGACAAAATTACCTATTCTCGGTTCAAGCAATTGTTCATTGCGGTTTCGAGGTGGCGTTTTGGGCGGGCGGCAGCTCGTTTGGGGGATTTTGAGTTGACGTATCGGGGAAGTGCGTACCGTCTCTACCAAAAGTTCGACAACGAATTATCGCAGGCCCGCGCCCCTGACGAACTGCTCGCGGTATGCGCCCGTCTCCTGCCGGCACTGAAGGCGCAGGCAGCCGCAATAATCAGCCATAGGCGGCTAAATACGACCAGCCATGGTGCGACATCGGATCATGACCGGCCGGAGGCAACCGTTATCGGCACGACCGGGCTCAGCCCGATGTGGAGCGCCTACACCGAACTTTGTCGATCCAATCACGAGCCGTTATCGCGTCTCCTGCGCCTGAGCCCGCACCCGGTGGCCTTGTCCGACATTCACCACCACCCGCGGCTCGGCCGGCGCACCCAGAAACTCGCGCGCCTTTTCGGCGCCTATGGCGTGACGGACGCCCTCGCAATCCCCGTGGTCGACCGGCAGATTGACCAGACAACCACGATGATTGTCGCCGGATCGGGTTGGACGCTGCGACCGACGCATCGCTATCTCCTGAGCCAAATGGCAAGTGACCTGATCGCCCGCATGACTGCCTGCGCCGGTCCGAACCCGGCCGTCGAAAAATCGATCGACCTGCCTCACCTGAAGCTGACCTCTCGCCAGATGGAGATTGCCGGTTGGCTGATCGAGGGCAAGACGGACTGGGAAATCGGAGAGATCCTGCGTATCTCACCGAAGACGGTGAACTTCCACGTCGAAAACATCAAACGCGTTTATGGCGTTAAAAGCCGCAACCAGTTCGTCGCTGCTATCGTGCGTGACGGCGGTCTCTGCCCGGCTTGAAAGCAGCACGTCTGCCATTCAGGACGGTGGCTCCGCCCCGCCTAGCAGGCTGTTGAAGAACTCATCAGATGCGCGAACAGACAGGCCGCCCGTTGCCGTGTTATGACCATTCATGCGCGGCTGAAGAGCTGGCAAAGGCACCAAGGGCGGCACTGCCGCCGACCACGAACAAACCCGGCGAAGCTATCTCATGTTCACCAAGTTCTTCTACGAACTCAAAGCAGCCAAGGTGCCAGTCACCTTGAAGGAATATCTGATCCTCATGCAGGCGCTCGATGCGGATCTCGCCAACCGCCGCGTCGAGGATTTCTATTATCTGGCCCGCACGTGCCTCGTGAAGGACGAGCGCCACCTCGACCGTTTCGACCAGGTATTCGGCCATGTCTTCAAAGGCCTCAATCTCATGCAGGAGACGCTCGAGGCGGAAATTCCAGAAGAATGGCTACGCACGGTCACCGAGCTTTATCTGTCCGAAGAAGAAAAAGCCAAGATCGAGGAACTCGGCGGCTGGGACAAGATCATGGAGGAGCTGAAGAAGCGCCTCGAAGAACAGAAAGGCCGTCATCAGGGCGGCAACAAATGGATCGGCACCGGCGGCACATCGCCCTATGGTGCCGACGGCTATAATCCGGCGGGCGTACGGATCGGCCAAAAAACCAACCGCAACTTTCGCGCCGTCAAGGTGTGGGACAGGCGTGAGTACAAGGATCTCGACGATTCCGTCGAACTCGGCACGCGCAACATCAAGATGGCGCTTCGGCGCCTGCGCAAGTTTGCCCGCGAAGGCGCCCCCGACGAACTGGATCTGGCGGGTACCATCAGGGGCACCGCTCACAAGGGCTATCTTGATATCCACATGCGGCCGGAACGTCGTAACGCCGTGAAGGTGCTAATGTTTTTCGATGTCGGCGGATCGATGGACTGGCATATCAAGACTGCAGAAGAGCTATTCTCGGCCTCCCGCGCAGAATTCAAGCACCTCGAATATTACTACTTCCACAATTGTCTCTATGAGTTCGTCTGGAAGAACAATGCCCGGCGCTGGACCGAACGGACGCCAACCTGGGAAGTGCTGCACAAGTATCCAGCCGACTACAAGATCATCTTCGTCGGCGACGCCTCGATGAGCCCTTATGAGATCACCGTGCCCGGCGGCTCGGTCGAACACATGAACCCCGAATCCGGGGCCACTTGGTTGCGCCGCGTCACCGACATTTACGAGCACTGCGTCTGGATCAACCCTGTGGCCGAGCAGAACTGGCGCTGGACGCCAACGATCCAGACCGTTTCCGACCTGTTTGATGGCCGTATGTATCCAATGACGCTAGACGGCCTCGACGGCGCTATGCGCGAGTTGATGCGCTAGCGACCGGTCTCCAGCGCCGTTTCTTGAGCTTCCGGTTTGTCTGCATCATCGGAGCGCAGCAGCAGTCGGCGACCATTGACGAGCGCAGGAAAGAGCCTGGCCGGTTTGTGCACCGATACCTGCTTGCCGCGCCCTTTTGTTGCGCCATTGAGTATGGCATGAACGATCTCCGACGGTTTGAATCGGGGGATCAAATGCTTCGAACGACATGCAAAATGTTTGACCAAACAGCCATGGTGGCAAAAATCGCCGTGACGGTTGTTTCATTCTTGATCGCCGGTTGCAACGCCGGCCCCCTGCTCAAGACCGGATCACTGTCGAACAAACCGGCGCCGGCGGCACCCAAACCGGTAACGGCACTTGACCGTGCGATACACGTCGGTGCGACCACGGCCCGCGCACGACGGTGCGGCTTCTATTTCGATGCAGCGACACTCCGCGCGAATTTCCTCGCAGCGGAAACCGCGCGCGGCACGGCTCAGCCTGAACTCACCAAGATTACCAAGTCCTACGACTACACAGCCAAGACGATCGCCTCGAAAATTACCGATAGCGAATCCTATTGCACCAAGGCCCGCAACACAGCGATCAAGGGATCGCTGCAACGCGCGCTGGCGGGAGACTTTGAACCACCGAAAAAGACGCCTTCGGAAGACAATGGCGGCCTGTTCGGGTTTCTCGATGCAGACGTTGTCGACGACAACAAATTCAACCGCGACGCTATTTACGATCCACTCCTTAATGAACCCGGCAAGGCGCCAAGCGAAGATTGAGGCCCCAGCGCTCGGCCAGCGTAACCGTGGGGATGGCGTGGCCGTGTCGAGTTTGGCTGGCGGTTAGGGAATTTGTTTGAATGGTCGACCAGCTCCTGTGGATCGAGGCCTTGTTCAAAGGCAGCCTTGGCCTGATCATGCTGCTCACACCGCTGACCGCAGCCCGCGTCGTCGGCCTGCCGCACGGCGCATCACCGTTCTGGCCGCGTCTCTTCGGCGCCGCGCTCCTGGCCATAACCGCCGCCATAGCCGTTGAAGGCTACAGTGAGCATATCCCCAATACACCCGACGTGCGGGGCCTCGGCCTCGGCGGCGCCATCGCGATTAACTTTGTCACGCTGCTCGCACTGATTGGTGCCCTCGTTTTCCGCGGTGTCCCCTCGCGCCGGGGCAAGCTGCTCCTTTGGGTAATCTCATTGTTCATTGTTTTTTTAATGCTGCTCGAAATCGCGCACGTCTAGATGCGAGCCCCATGAGCCCCGGACCGGAGGGCGCCAGGGAGCGCCGGGGGCGCCAGCCCCCCATGGCACGATGTTTGCTCACAAATTCGTCAACACGAGACGCGCGCCGGCCTCAAAGCGCAAGACAATAGCCGGTGTCGATCGTGCCAAGACGCCCCGCCAATACGTCATGTGCAGCTGAATGAAACCCTTGCCAAGCTCAACAATGCGTGCCGCGATAAAACGTTTCCCGATGCCGGCGACGACAAGGCCAGCACACCTGGCGGAACGAGCAGTAAACGGGAACCAGGCCGGCATCCTGGAAGGCCGCGCAGCGGATCACGACTCGCAAGCCGATGACAGCGCGGCGACGCTCAACCGGCCATCACGCCGGTTGAGTATGTCGATCGGCGCCCCGCCTCGGACCGTACAGCAGCTGCCGCCGCCGAACCCGGCCGGCCTCACGGTCGAGATCCTTGGCGATCGCGAGGCCTTCGACCGCCTCGCGCCGGAATGGAATAAATTGCACACCGCCAATGATGCTCAACGCATCGGCTTTCAAAGCCACGGCTGGCTCACCGCCTGGCTCGATGCATTCGCCCCGACGGCCTCAGACTGGCAGAACGTCAAGTTTGTCACCGCCAGGCAAGCTGGCGAACTGCGCGTCGTCTGCCCACTGATTCTCGTTCGCAAAGGCGGTATGCGGCGCCTTTGTTGGCTGGGAGAGCCAGCATCGCAGTACGGCGATGTCGTGTGCGACGGAACCCGATCGAACGCCCCGGCAATTCGCGCCGCAATGGATCATGCCGTTCGCGAACTCAAGCCCGATGTCGTGTGGCTCCGCAAGGTTCGCTGCGATGCCGCGATAACTGATTGGCTCGAAACCTCGGATGCCGTGCGGCTGTGCAGCGAT
Source organism: uncultured Hyphomicrobiaceae bacterium (assembly GCA_964632265.1). Lineage (GTDB taxonomy): Bacteria > Pseudomonadota > Alphaproteobacteria > Rhizobiales > Hyphomicrobiaceae > CAJQQK01. The sequence goes on from CAZWCL010000150.1 coordinate 6,620, forward strand.
GAAGCACCCTTCCTCGACTTCCGCAACGCCTCGCGGCCGGAAGACTATTGTCAGCGCTATTCGGCCAAGTCGCGAAAGAACCGCAGACGTCTGCGCCGCCGGCTCGAAGAACTCGGCCCCGTTGAGATGACCGTCCTGCCACCCGGCCTCAAAGCGCAAAACGCACTCACCACCGCCATCCACTTCAAGCGGCGCTGGCTTGAACAGCGCGGTGAGTTGTCCTCAGCGCTGCGCGACCGCCGCATGGATGACTTCCTGACCCGCATTACCGCGAAGGCCGACTACGTCGCCAACCCTTACGTATCGATTATGACTTGTGCCGGCCGGCCGGTCAGCATTCAGTTTGGCCTGCTCTCGCGAAACCGCCTCGCTTTACACCTCATCGCCTACGATCCGACCATGGAAAAAACCGGCGCCGGCATCCTCCACATCGAGGAGACGGTCGCACATGCCATCAACAGCGGCTGGCGCGAACTCGATTTTCTGGCCCCGGGTGCCGCCTACAAGAGTGCCTGGGCCGACACCAGCGTAAATGTCGCCAACTATGCCCTGCCATGCACCCACAAGGGTCGGGCCTATATGACTATTTATAGCGGCCGTGCTCAGCACCTTGCCAAGCGGGCAGCCAATCTATTACCGCTCAGCATACGCCGACGTGTCGCCGCGCTGCTCAATCACCTTTGAAAAGCGCCATTGAACCGGTTGCAGACTGCCCGAACAGCCGCCGGCGCCCAGTCTTGGCTCAATCCCGGCTCAGTCCCGCACGCCGAGCTTCTTCTGGAGGCTCGATGAAGACGTGGTGTACTGGAAGAGCAGCTTCTTGTCGGGATAAATATATTGATGCGCCTTCTGCGCCATCAAAGCCGCCTCGTGGAAGCCCGAGAGAATAAGCTTAAGTTTGCCCGGGTACGTATTGATGTCACCAATGGCAAAGATCCCCGGCTCGCTGGTCTCGAATTGCTCGGTGTCGACCGGCACTAGGTTTTCGGTGAGATTAAGCCCCCAGTCCGCAACTGGACCAAGTTTCATCGTCAACCCGAAGAAAGGTAGCATACGATCGCACACGATCGTCTCTTCACCGGTCTTTGTTTTCGCCGTAACGCTGGTCAACTCGCCGTTTTCGCCATTGAGACTGGTGACCTGTCCGATCACCAGTTGCATCTTTTCTTCGGCAACGAGCTGGCGCATTCGCTCGACCGTATGGGGCGCCGCACGAAAATCGTCGCGGCGGTGCATCAATGTCAGCGAACGCGCCACCGGCTGTAAGGCGAGTGTCCAGTCGAGCGCCGAATCACCTCCCCCGACGATCAGGACATCGCGGTCCCGAAAGGCCTCGATGCGCTTGACCGAGTAGAACAC
>CAZWCL010000151.1:0-7920 GCA_964632265.1 uncultured Hyphomicrobiaceae bacterium
GGGCATGATACAGCGCGTCCCAGCTTAAGTCGGACTCAATTGAAGCACTGAAATCAGCCGTACCGAGAAACAGGCACGTCACCTGAGGCCCATCACGGCCGTGCGTGGCGAACCCGATCTCGGCTGCATTGCGCACGCCAAGTGGACTCTCGATCAGCACGATCAGCTCCAAATCGGGATGCCGCGATGCCAGGATATCGGCCTGCCATCGCACTTCCTCTGGATGCTCAACCTTCGGCAAGATCAAGCCGTCGGGAGGTGCGACACAGTCATGCACCACCAACAGATCGCGCAGTCCATCGTCACATCGCGGATTATTGATCCGCAACAATCGAGCCGGCTGTGCCGCTGATCGCGGCGCAGCGAAGAGCTTGATCACGTTGTTTCGCGCTTCGTTGCGCCGTTCCGGCAACGTTCCGTCCTCGAGATCGAACACGATCATATCCGCACCTGAGTTCATTGCTTCGGTCCAACGTTCAGGACTAAGGGCCGGGTAGAACAACAGACTGCGGCAAAGCATTTTGTTTCTTTCAGGTTGAAATGACACGGCTGCAAGGTATGAAATGTTGGCAGTTTAGATGGTTTTCCGTCGCACCGCAGAATAGCGCTTTTTATGTTCAAGCGGAAACATGATCGACGACGGCAGCAATGTGCTCAATGCGCTTGATCTTCATCAGAAGGTTGTCCTCTGCACTGGATCGGCAATTTATTTTACCATCAAGGCTCTCGACACTGGTGATCACTCGCTATTGAGCAATTGGCCTAGTCTCCGCTCCAAAGTCACGCGTCATGAAGGCTGCTTCTCTTCTGTTTCGATAGCCGGGATATCGGTCCGTTCTTCCTCGGGGGCGCCACAGAGCAGCTCCACTGCACGATCGGCGGCGTCCTGGAACGGCTCGAGCACCAGGTCGGCACCTGAGGCGAACAGTTCCTCAGTGTCCTTCGGGTGATGCGACGCGACAGCCACGCGGCCGCGGAAGCCGGAGGTGCGGGTGAGCTGGATGAGCGTTGTGCGCGTGTCCTCGTGGCTGAGACCTGTCGGGTGGACCGGGATCGTCGAGACGATCCATTCGGCCCGAGAGAGCGGAAGCTCGGCGACGAATTCCGGGTCGGTCGCGTCGCCGAACTCGGTTTCGAGTCCCAACTCGCGCCACCGCTGCACCGCCAACGGATTGAAGTCGACGCCGAGCACGCGGATGCCGCGCTTCTTCAGGCGCATCCCGATCGCCGTGCCGAACCGTCCAAGCCCGAAGACGATCACCTTGGAGCCGTCCTCGCGATGTGCCGCGGCCTCCGATCGTTCGCGCGGCGTGCCCTTGCGTTCGAACACGCCGAGGAACGGCTCGAAGATCGCGTAAAGCTGATGTGAGTAGGTGATCATGTACGTCGATGCCGCGATGGTCACCAGCCCAACCAGGGTGACCAGGCCGAGGGCAGCTTCCTGCACATGGCCAAGCGACACGCCCATGGCGACGAAGATCAAAGAGAATTCGCTGATCTGGGCGACGGTCAGACCAGCGAGAAATCCCGTGCGCTTGCGGTAGCCCATTGCCCCCATGATCGCGAGCACGATCAGTGGGTTGCCGATAAGCACGAACAGCGAGAACACGATCGCTCCGGTCACATGCGCACCCAGAAGTGACAGGTCAAGCGCCGAGCCGAGCGCGATAAAGAAGAACAGCAGCAGGAAGTCGCGCAGCGGCGCCAGCCGCGCCGCGATCGTCTCGCGATAGGGCGTCGAGGCGAGCGCGACGCCCGCCAGGAGGCCGCCGACCTCTTTGCCGAGGCCGACCATGTCGCCGATAGCCGCGAACATCGCCGCCATTGCGATGGCGAAGATCACCAGGAGTTCGGGCGCGCGCGCCAACTGCTCGGTAAAAGGATTGGCGACATAGCGCACGAAGAGAATGACAAGCACCACCATCGCTACGCCCGAGGCTAGCGCCGACAGTACCGAGCCGCCGCCATGCCCACCGCCCTCGGCCGCCGCGCCGATGCCGATGGCCGAGAGCACGATCATGGCCAGCACCACGACAAGGTCCTGCACGATCAAGAACCCCAGGGCGATCTGACCGTGAAGGCTGTCGATCTCGCGCTTGTCCGACAAGAGCTTCACGATAATGATCGTCGACGAGAACGTCAGCGCCACCGCGACATAAAGGCTGGTGACATGGCCCAGCCCCAAAACCAGCCCGATCAGGTAGCCGAAGACTGAGGTGAACAAAACCTGTCCCAGGCCGGTCATGAGCGCGACCCGGCCTAGGGAGCGGATGAGTTTCACATCAAGCTTGATGCCAACGAGGAACAGCAGCACCGCGATGCCGAGTTCGGACAACAGATCGATCTGCTCGTCGGAATGCACGACATCAAGGACAGACGGTCCGGCTACCAGACCGACGGCGATGAAGCTGACGATCAATGGCTGGCGCAATAGAATGCCCAACAGGCCGATGGCCGCGGCGATGACGAGAAGAACCGCGATCTCGCCGAAGGGCGAGTGGATCAGCGCATTGATCATGTGCCGCGCCCGCGAGCTGGTTCGGCCTCTCCGTCGGGGTTTTTCGCCCGTGCGGTGGCGTCGCGGGCGCGGGTCTCATGGCTGCTCAGGAAACCCGTTAGATCACTGTCAGAGATCCTCCATAGCTTGCCGATCTCGATCGCACGCAACTCGCCATCCTTGATCCAGCTACGAACCGTCGCCTCGCTGACCTGCAATCGGTCGGCGACTTCCTTCACCGTCTGATACTGATCCCGCGGCATCGAATAGACCTTTTTGATGTTGTTTGATGCAGAATAATTGAGTTTGGTCCAATTTAATTGATTTTGATCAACTGGTGTCGCGTGATGCCATGATTGAATGACGACGTTAACTACCAGAGCCGGACGAGGGGCGCGTTATGAAGAAGATCCTGCTTGCCACGGATTTCTCCGAGCGGTCGGTTCGTGCGCTTCGGCGGGCGACATTGCTCGCGCGGCGGTTCGCCGCCAGCCTGGTTATCATCCATGTTGTGGATGACGATCAGCCGCGCCGCATCGTGACCAGCGAGCGCGACGCTGCGTCCGCGCTACTTCGGGAATTGCAGGATGCCGCGCAAAACGTCGATGGGATTTCCTGCGAGCCGAGGGTCGTGCTGGCCGACCCTTTCGCCGGCATCGCGCGCGCGGCAAAGGAAGAGGCCCCGGATATTCTGGTCATCGGACCACATCGACGCGAAGCGCTCCGCGACGTGTTCGTCGGAACGACCGCTGAACGCACGATTCGCTCGGTGACCTGTCCTGTGCTGATGGTCAACGCGCCGCCGGCTGGGTCCTACCGGCACGTGATGCTCGCGACCGATCTGTCTGAAGGCGCCCGCCGTGCGGCCCAAGTCTCATCCGAACTCGGTATTCTGGACGGGGCCGTAACGTCTATGCTGCATGTTTTCGACGCATCGAACACGCATTTCAGCATGACCAAAGAAGAGCGCGAAGCCTACATCGCGGATGAGCGGTCGGTGGCGTCCCGCGAGCTTTCCGCGTTTGCGAGATCCGCCGGTCTCGAAAACGTCTCTCAAACACTCCGCCTGGACGAAACGACGACAGCGAACGAGATCCTCAAGGCCGCGCAGGAGACATCGGCGGATCTCGTCGTCGTTGGAACGCATGGACGCACGGCATTTGCCAAATTCTTTCTCGGCAGCGTAGCCGAAGCGGTCCTACGCATCGCCGACCGCGACGTCCTGGCTGTGCCACCGGCCATGGCCGCCTGAGGGGGAGGGGCGCTGCGCGGCAGCAAACAGCGATGACCGCTTACTCCGCAGTGCGCCGCGCAGGCTTTTGATGATCAGTACGAATGATTTTTGGGAAATGAAGACAAGGAATTGATATTAATTCGCTCGCTGCGAGCCGCTTTCCCGGCTCTCGCGTTTGCAGGGCATTGACGGTCGTTCGCACAAGGCAGCAGTGTATCGAGCCAGATTTGGACGAAGCGGAAAATCGGATGAGGAATATGCAACTGGGCAAGGTATTGGTGACGGGCGCCGGAGGGCTCATGGGGTCTTATGTGATAGCGGAGCTATCAGATAAGGCAGACATGGTTGGTTTCGATATCATCCTGCCCGAGGACCCTTCTAGTATGGGACGCTTCGTCCAGGGCAATATTGAAGACTTCGGTTCCGTGCGCGACGCCGTCGCTGGCTGCGATGCCGTAATCCATGTTGCTGCCCGGCCGAACATCTGGAGCGGCGAGGGCCACGAGATCATCCGCACCAACGTGACGGGGACCTGGAACGTGCTGCAGGCTGCTGAAGATGCCGGCGTCAAACGCGTCGTCGTCACGTCGAGTGACTCTGTCGTCGGATTTACCGTCCTTGAAGGCTCAATGATCCCGCCCGAATATCTTCCTATAGACAATCAGCACCCGCTCCATCCGACAGACCCTTATGCCCTAAGCAAAGCTCTCTGCGAACAGACAGCACGCGCGTTTCATGAACGCGGCAAACTCGACGTCACGGTGCTCCGACCAGTCTATGTGCTGTATCCGGAGTTTGAATGCGAAGTCATCGCCCGAGCCGCCAGCCCAAAGGATTACAAGGGTCCCGCAGCGGGCGGGCGCCAGCCGGCAGGTGGCGGGGTAATGTGGCATTATGTCGATCCTCGAGATCTCGCTCGCGCTTTTCGCCTCGCCCTGGAAGCCAAGGAGCCTCAGTTTGGACCGTTCTTCATTTGCGGTCCAAATATCTTGGCGCCTGAACCGACCATCGAGCGCCTTACAGAGCAGTTAGACGGCGAGCAGATACCCGTAAAGGCGCCTGCTGTTTACGAGGCCTCACCCTTCGCGCCTCTCTATGACCTGACTGCCGCCCGTGATGGCCTAGGATTCGAAGCGCAGCACGACATGCGTGAGCACTTGAAGCGCGAAGTAGAATAATCCGTCCTCAACTCGATGATTATGCCAATCTTCAAAACCGGTGATCGTTGCGCTTTTGGAGCCTGCCTGGGTAAGCCAAGACATACCTTCCTCGTGCACCCGTCGGGGTGATGCGAGGTTCGGGAGGCGGCGCACGATTTGACGACCGTGCTCGGCTCTTGATTTACACCGCTTGCGCTTCTTTGAGCCGGCTTGTTCCAGTGCTTTGCTGAATTCACCGACCGTCAGCCATCTTGCTGATCTCGCTGAGGGTTCGAGGGCCGCGGTAGCTGCCGCGGCCCAGGCCTGTTGTCATATTTATGATGGTGACGAGAGGCCGCCTCTTTCGTGCTCGATCATGGACGACCACAGGGCGAGGCCACCGACAGCGATACCGACGACAACCGCATTCCACATGGCGGCTTCGTTGCCAGCGAAGCCTAGGACCCAAGGAGAGGCGATCAGCCAGGCACCGAGTGCGACGTTGATCCACTCTTCCCACCTTTGGAATGCGACGAGTGCGGCAATCGCAACGACGGCGATGATCGCACCGACCGTCCAGACGTTCCAGGCGAGCGTTGTGTCCCCGGCGAAGCCTAGCGCCCAAGGCGAGATAATCAGCCAGAGGCCCAGGAGAACGTTGATGGTGTCCTGCCAATATGAGCCGGCTCTTTTCGTAAGTTCAGACATTGCATCCTCCTTTTTTCATCGGTTGGAATAGCTGGGGCGCCGAACGATTGTGCCCCGTTTGAATCAGCCCGCGCGGATTTCGATCCGTTTGGACTGCTTCTGAATGTCCGCAGGCTTTGGTATCTTCACGCTCAGCACGCCATTCTTCATCTTGGCATCCACCTGCTCGTCGCCCATTTCGAATGGCAACCGGATCGAACGAGAGAAGGAACCATAGTGCCGCTCGACGTAGTGGCGGTCGTTTTCCGTATCTTCGTGTTCGTACTTTTTCTCACCCTTGATCGTGAGCACGTCACCTGAAAGCGTGACGTCAAGATCCTTTTTGTTGACGCCGGCCAGCTCGGCAGTGATCACAATTTCCTTGTCGGACTCGTTCACGTCGATACGCGGCGTGAGGCCGGTCCAACCACCTGCGCCACGCGCTGGGTCAATCCAAACGGAGAGTTAAAGAAGTCATCGAAGACGCGGTCGATTCCTTGCGGAACGGTTCGTAGTCTGCGTTTCGCGTAACTGGGGCGTCGTCAGACTTCTGTCCCCACGCGACGAGGGATTTGAGGTCAAGCATTTTTCAGGTCCACTTTTATTGTTGGGTGCTGCTGGATGATCGGATCCGCTGGACATCGTCCATCGGACGGCAGTCAACGACCACCAGTGTCAATGACGTTGGCCCTGAAAGGTTCCCGCTTTTTTCTGGTCTGACGGGTTTTTTGCTCTGACGATGTTCAAGTCCGGAAGTTGACGGTTGCTCGACGCATCCTTGGTCCGGAAACCGCCATTCGTGCCATTTGAAACCGTTGTCACGGGTGCCGCCGCCGCGACTGACGATCCGGAGGTGCTGCTGGCGCACGCACCACGTCGGCCTCCTGGAAATGAACGGCGACAGCTACCGCCTCAAGCAGTCAAAGGCGCGCCGTAAAACCTGATCTGGCGAGGAAACGCGCAAGCAACCAGGCCGTAGAGGCCGGGCGTTCTTGCTTGGCATGACAGTACCGTCAGTGGCCTAATTTACGCCGATGAACTGGTCGACATTCTCCGCCGCACTGGCACCATAAGCTGCGATCAGGCTCTCGGGTGAGAGCGCTTCGCAGAACTTCCTCTAAACGAGGGCAATCTGCTCCAGGGGCGGCGTGCGGGCCGGGGGAAGGTTGTCGTACATGTCCGCGATCAGGTCGCTTTTCAGGCTTTGATGAGCAGGATCATCCCACAAGTTAATGAATTGACGGGGATCAGCGGTCAGGTCGTAGAGCTCGCCTTCGTCGCCCTCGTGTGCCGTACCCGGTTCGCACACCGTGCAGACATAGCCGTCGCGGCAAATGCTGCGCAGCGTGACACTCTCACCATCGTAGCCGCCATCCCATTCGGTGATCACGCGCTCTCGATCGTTGTCCGGCGTGGTGGGTAGTGGCGCGCCTTGCATGCGCGGGTCCGGCGTCACACCCGTTGCAGCAGCGATGGTGCGGGCGAGGTCGACATGACCGACGGGCTGTTCGATGACCGCCGGCGCGATGCCCGCCGACGGCGCCGGCCGCCAGATCATCGGCAATCGCATCAGGGCATCGATGTGGTACGGGCCTTTGAACAACATGCCGAAGTCGCCCTGGAACTCGCCATGATCGGCGGTGTAGACGACGTCGAGGTCGTCACCCCACCCCTTGCCGTCGATATGCCGCAATACCCGGCCGAGCGCTTCGTCGATCAGCTCGTTTTCGATGTGGCACATGGCATTGACCTCCCGGATCTGATCGGCGGTCAATTCGGCCGGCACGAAGCTCTTTGGCACTTCGTAGGCGAACTGCCGTTCGCCCAGATACCAGTCGAGCCAATGACGGGGCTTGGTCTTCAGAATGTCGATGGTCTTGTCACGATTGCCGGGATAGGCCGCGGGCAGGTCCAGGTCGCGCCAGTCGATCCGCGCCAATTCAGACTGTGGGGGGTCCCATGGATGATGTGGGTCGGGAAAGCTCATCCACACGAACCAGTCAGCATCGGCGTCCAGGCTATCGAGCCAGGCGATCACACGATCGGCCACCCAGTCCGTGTGGTAGATTTCGCGGGAAATGTCGTTTTGGCTCGAGACCTGAACCGCGCCCGTGTCGCCGCCAGGCTTGCCACTGATCTCCTTTTCCGGCGACACATACTCCTGAAAGCTCGCCGCCGCGCCCGGATGTGTTTCCTCAAGCCATTTCGGATAGTGAAAAAGGCTGCGCCCCGCGCGTCCGGTATGGCCGGACAGCTCCATATGATCGAAGCCTCGATGCGGTCCGGTAAGCTCTCGGCTCGCCGCATAGTTCTCGAAATAGGGTCCACCGGGCGCGGAGGCCGGCTCGAAATGCGCTTTTCCG
>CAZWCL010000152.1:0-7899 GCA_964632265.1 uncultured Hyphomicrobiaceae bacterium
GCCGAACTGCGTCACAATGCGCATCTCGGCGCCGGTGCGCTCGGCGAGCGCTTGCTTCGCGGCCAAGACGGCTTCGGCTTGAGCGGATGGAATGGCCGCGCTGCCTTCGGGGTGACCCGCCACGCCCAATCGCCGAATGCCATGCTGGTCGAGAAGGCTCGTTTCGAGCACATCTAACGTTGAAGCGAATGGGCCGACCTGGGCCGGTGCCTCGCCGGCTATGAGGAGGGCATCGCGCGTGCCGGCCTCACCCGACATCGCCGCGAGGCGCTCGTTCAATTCATCGCGACTGGTCAGACGGCGCGCTGCTATGTGCGGTACTGGTTCCAGCCCCTCGTTCACCAGTTGGCGGCAGAGGGCGCCCCACTCGGCCGGCGTCCTGTTGCCAAGGTCAACAATGTAGGTCCGCGTGGTGGGCGGGATGTGCTTTAAGAGATGCGGTTTCTTCTCGATCTGGCCGGGCGAGATTTCGATCGAAGCAGCAAGACAAGGCTCAACTCGAGCATTGGTGCCGGCCGTGATGGATGAATCCGCCGAACCGTCGAATGCTTTGGGCTTGAACATGGGCGCGAAACCTCTCACAATCCGGATTGCGAGATAGACGCCCGATCATCAGGATTCGGCTTTGCCACCTCGCTCTACAAGACCTTTCAACGTTTCGCGGTCGTAGCGCTGGTCTATTTCCGCCACGGCGTTGTCTGCCTCCGCCACCAAATCATCACTACAGGCAATTGGTTGGCCGCGGCGCCAGTCGGCGAGATAGGCATCCGAATCCTTGGCACCCGCGCGCATGGCGGCGGCGTCAACAGCGACCATGAAGCGCTCCGGCAGCTCTCGTTTCTCAGATTTGCGGCCCTTCTTGATCATTACCTGGGCCGGTATGTCGCGCCAATAAACAACCAGTTTCTCGGCCATTAGAGAGGATTCCTTTGCTTGTTGGAGATGAGTGAGACGGCATTTTGCCAAGCGTGCTGTGGCCGTCGCGCCGTAAATATCCTATGTACTGGGTCGATTACAAATCCGCCGGCCTATCAACAATCTGGAGATGACGCTTTGACGCTCACCGAACTGCTTGCCCAAAAGCCCGTACTTCTCGCCGATGGAGCAACGGGCACAAACCTTTTCGACATGGGGCTGACATCTGGTGACGCGCCGGATCTCTGGAATATCGACAAGCCCGACAATGTGCGCCGGCTTCACCAGGGCTTCATTGATGCCGGCTCCGACATCATTCTCACCAATACGTTCGGGGCAAATGCGCGCCGCCTCATGCTGCACGGCGATCAGGAACGAGCCTTCGAGATCAACAAGGCTGGTGCAGAGATCGCGCGGGAAATGGCTGATGCCGCGGGGCGACCAGTCGTCGTTGCAGGGTCTGTCGGCCCGACCGGTGACCTATTCGCGCCACTTGGTGAATTGACGGCGGCGGACGCGACGGAAGTTTTCGTTACGCAAATGGAGGGTCTGAAGGCCGGCGGTGCCGACCTTGCGTGGATCGAAACCATGTCGGCCAAAGAAGAAATGCTCGCAGCGGCGGAAGCTGCACAGCGGGTCGGCTTGCCATACGTGATTACGGCAAGCTTCGACACCGCCGGGCGCACCATGATGGGCCTTCAGCCGGCAGAATTTGCCTCCGAAATGATGACCGGTGACGGAATTTCCGATAGCGAGCGCCCGGTTGCCGTTGGCGGTAACTGTGGCGTGGGCGCCTCGGATACACTCCTTGCAATCCTTAGCATGACCGAAGCGGCGCCCGATGCCATCATTGTGTGCAAGGCGAATGCCGGTATTCCGGTGGTCAAGGGAGAAAACGTCGAGTATTCCGGGTCACCCGCGCTGATGGCGGACTATGCCGGCCTGGCGATTGATGCAGGCGCGCGTATCATTGGTGGGTGCTGCGGGACGCGTCCTGATCACCTCAAGGCAATGCGTGCGGTTATCGATGCTCATGAAAAGGGCAATCGCCCGACGCTCGAGGCGATTGAGGCCGCCTGCGGTCCGCTCGCCAATCCGCCGGGAGACGCCAACGCAGAGAAACCTGTCCGCCGTGGACGGCGCCGCCGGGCTTGATATAAGGCGGCGGGTTCTCACTTTGCCGCCATGGTGTTTCTGCAAACCGATTGTGGAGCCGGTCGTTGGGCCGGTTGTCGTATAGTATCCGGTCACTATTTGACGCTAGTGACTCGGCCGCGAGTTGCTCCACTGCGAGTAACCGGGCCGTAAGTGACTAGACCGCGCGTGACCGTCTGTTGAGAATTTCTGGGAGAGGTTGGCCGAATGGCTGATGAAGAAGACGATATCATCCTTAGTGAACTTTCCGACGATGAACTCGTCGAACAGATGCACCAGGACCTCTATGATGGTCTGAAGGAAGAAATCCAGGAAGGTGTTACGATCCTGCTGGAGCGCGGCTGGGCGCCCTACGATGTGCTCACCAAAGCGCTTGTTGAAGGCATGCATGTCGTCGGTATCGATTTCCGCGACGGCATCCTATTCGTACCGGAGGTGTTGCTAGCGGCCAACGCGATGAAGACCGGCATGGCGATCCTGCGACCGCTGCTGGCCGACAGCGATGCGCCACCGCAGGGCCGTATAGTCATGGGCACCGTCAAGGGCGATATCCACGATATCGGTAAAAACCTCGTGGGCATGATGATGGAGGGCGCCGGCTTCGAGGTGGTCGATCTCGGCATCAATACCGACGTCGATGAATTTCTCGCCGCCATCGATGAGCACAAGCCGGACATGATTGGCATGTCGGCGCTTCTGACGACCACAATGCCCTATATGAAGGTCGTCATTGATACGCTGAAAGAGAAAGGCATCCGCGACGATCTCGTCGTTCTTGTCGGCGGCGCGCCTCTCAACGAAGATTTCGCCAATGCCGTCGGCGCGGATGCCTATTGCCGGGACGCGGCTGTTGCTGTCGAGAAAGCGAAAGAACTCATGGCGCGACGGCATAATCAGATGGCGGGGGCCTGAAGGGGAGCCGAAACGGGGGCTGAAACTGCGTTCCAGAAAGGCGAATGGCATGGCCGTCCGCTCAAGCGTCGGAGTTACCAGTTGCGCCGGGCAAGCCCAGACGTCGCTCATTATCGCATGCGGTGCGCTCGTGCGTGAGATTCAGGACGTACTATCGGTCAATGGTCTCGATTCCATCGAGATCGCGGCTATCCCCGCGCTCTATCACAACAGACCCGAGAAGATCGTGCCGGCGGTCGAGGCGCATATCGAGGCAGCGCGCCGCGACCGTCGGTTTCGTCGAATTTTTGTCGCTTATGCTGACTGCGGCACCGGCGGTGATCTTGATCGACTGCTGGCGCGCTATAGGGATGTCGAGCGTCTGCCGGGCGCGCACTGTTACGAATTTTTTTCCGGGGTTGAGGCATTCAGTGACCGCGGCGACGGCGATATGACCTCGTTCTTTCTGACCGATTTCCTCGTGCGCCAGTTCGATAGTATCATTATCAAGGGGCTTGGCCTCGACCGCCATCCCGAGCTTCGCGATTTGTATTTTGCTCATTACGAAAAGGTCGTCTACCTCTCGCAGGTTCCGACCGAGACGCTCCTCGCCAAAGCCAATGCAGCCGCGGAACGGCTTGGATTGGACTTCGAACACCGGCCGGTGGGGTATGGCGATCTTCGGCGCCATTTAGAAAAAGTGTTTATCGAAGACGGCAACAATATCGTCGATTAGACACAATAATTGTCGCAATTTGCGCGTGATAAACGGCGTCTTCACGCATGTAAATAGGTAACGTGAACTAGGTTTTTTTCACTTCTCCTTGACGCACGAATATGACTACATCATCTCCATGAATATTAATTTCGGAAGCTACGCTGTTGGCCCAGGTTGCGCATCAACACTTCCAACCCCTACCCGTTCGCCCGCGCGGTGAGCCCTGTCGGATAGGTTTTTTTCTCGTTCCGGACTTCTCGATGATCGCCTTCACCTCGGCGCTCGAGCCTCTGCGTGCCGCAAACCATTGTTCAGAGTACCACCTTTTCGAGTGGGTCATCTATTCGTCTGACGGTCAGCCGGTGCGCGCCTCCAACGGCATTGAAATTGTTGTGGACGCCAGCTTCAGGGAAGCCGACAAGCTAGCGACGCTGGTCATATGTGCCGGGGTCGATGTGCATAAAATGCAACACCGCGATCTTATTGCGACCGTTCGGCGGCTAGCCTCGTTCGGTTCGGGACTCGGTGCAGTTTGCACGGGCACTTACGTGCTCGCAAAGGCCGGTCTGCTCAATGGCTATCAATCGACGATCCATTGGGAAAACCTGCCTGCGATGATGGCCGATTTTCCGGATCTTGATGTCACCGAAGAGCTTTTCGAAATCGACCGCAACCGCTTTACGTGCGCCGGTGGGACGGCCGCAATCGACATGATGCTTTCGATCATTGCGCAAGATTATGACCGCGATCTCGCAGCTCACGTCACCGACCTTATGGTCTATCACCGGATTCGAGATGGCCATGAAACCCAACGCATGGACCTGCGTAGCCGACTCGGGGTTTCACACCCGAAGCTGCTCGCCGTCATCAAGCGCATGGAAGAGACAGTCGAGAATCCTACGACATGCGCTGAACTGGCGCGGCAGGCCGGCGTCTCTCCGCGTCAGCTTGAACGGTTGTTTGCGAAATATCTTGGCCACTCGCCGACGCGGCACTACTTGTCCGTTCGCCTCGAGCGGGCGCGCTTCCTGTTGCTGCAGACCTCAATGCCGATCCTGTCGGTTGCGATGGCATGCGGCTTTGTCTCCGCATCGCATTTCTCCAAGAGCTATAGCGAGCACTTTGGTTGTACGCCAAGTGCCGAACGCCGCGCGCGTGAACCGCGCACAACCGGATCACAACATGGTCCGACCGAGAGAATGACGCGGCGAAGCAAGCTAGAGACGCAAACACGTTAGCTGAGGTGTTCGATTCTCAATCTCCTGGGTAGCAATTGAAATATCGCACGCAGGTGGTGAGCCATGGAACACGAAGGTGCCGGTCACCCATCCGGCAATGTTGATTGTGAACTTGATACAGTCCCACCGACCGTTCATGCCGCGGGAGATGTGAGCGGGTCGTCGGCCGATGCGGGGATGGACAGGGCTGAGGCCCGCAAAGGGCGAGCTGCGCGGCGCGGCCGCGAGGCGCGTCGTCTTGCCCGCACAGCTTCAACGCGTCTCGCCCGACCCTACTTCACGCGGCAGACGGCGCCCCTCGAAATACTCGATGAGGAGGCGGTGGAGATCATCGAGGCAAATGCCGATCGAATTCTCGCCGAGGTGGGTGTCGAAGTGCGCGATTATCCTCGTGCAAAAGATCTTTTCGCGGAGGCTGGTTGCGAGATCGTCGGGGACCGTGTGCGTTTCCCTGCCGGCCTTGCGAGATCCTTGTGCAGTACAGCGCCGTCGGCTTTTACTCAGCATGCTCGCAACCCGGCGCGCACTTGCGAAATCGGGGAGCGCAACACGGTCTTTGCGCCCGTTTACGGGTCGCCGTTTGTTCATGATCTCGATAATGGTCGCCGGTATGGCACGATCGAAGACTTCCGCAATTTCGTTCGGCTCACCTATTTGTCGCCGATGTTGCACCACTCGGGCGGAACAGTTTGCGAGCCCGTCGACGTGCCGGTGAATAAGCGGCACCTCGATATGCTATATGCGCATATAACGCTTTCAGATAAGCCCTTCATGGGGTCAGTGACGGCACCGGAGCGCGCAGCCGATACGATTGAGATCTGCAAGATCCTGTTCGGCGCGGATTTCATCGCGAACAACACGGTGTGCACCAGTCTCGTAAATGCCAACTCTCCGCTGGTGTGGGACGGGATGATGCTCGGAGCCGCCGACATCTTTGCGCAGAACAGCCAGGCGAGCATTCTCTCGCCGTTTATACTCGCCGGTGCCATGAGCCCGGTCGGTGTGGCGGGAACACTGGCACAGGTTCTGGCGGAATTTATGGTCGGATGCGCGTTCACTCAGTTAGTACGCCCCGGTGCACCGGTTGTTTTTGGGACGTTCGTATCAACGCTCTCCATGCAGTCCGGTGCGCCGACTTTTGGAACGCCCGAAGGGGCTAATGCGATTTTGGGCGCGGCCCAACTGGCGCGCCGGCTTAACGTCCCCTTCCGCACAGGCGGAAGCCTGTGTGCCTCGAAGCGGCCAGACGCCCAAGCGGCTTACGAAAGTATGGCAACTCTGTTGCCGACGGTGCAGGCGGGCGCGAATTTCGTCCTCCACAGTGCCGGGTGGCTGGAAGGTGGCCTTGCCTCTTCTTACGAAAAGTTCGTCATGGATTGCGATCAACTCGGTGCGATGCAGAAACTTGCCGCGGGCATCGATATGTCGGCCGCAGGCCAGGCAATGGACGCATTTCAAGAGGTCGCGCCGGGGGGACACTTTCTCGGTTGTGCGCATACGCAGGCACATTTCGAGTCGGCGTTTTATCGCACCGAACTGCACGATAACAATTCTGTAGAGCAATGGGAGGCGGATGGCGCCCTGGAAATGCCGGCGCGGGCAAATGCGCGCTGGAAGAAAATGCTGGCCGAATACGAGCCGCCGCCGATCGACCAGGGTGTTGACGAGGCACTCTTGGAGTTTATTGCCCTTCGCAAGAAAGAGATGCCGGACGCTTCCTACTGAGTTGGCATCGCTTTTCGCGAGTGATCTCACCGCCCGAAGATACTGGTGTACTATTTCGATAAGCTCCGCCCCGGCTGCCGGCTTTTCCTGGTCGGGGTTTGATCGACATGGCGCTTGCGGTAAATGTATCCGGTTCCGCCCTCCAGTCACTCTTCCAACAGTGAGATACCGATCGTTATGGCGCCATCCAACGCTTTTCAAATTGCGGTTCTGCCCGGTGATGGAATTGGGCCTGAAGTGACCACACCATGTCTTGAGGTTATGGCGGCGGCGGAGGCCAAGACCGGCGGATTTTCGTTAACGACTGAAAGTTATGCGGCGGGCGCCGGAAATTTCCGCCATCACGGTGTGTCGCTGCCCGCCGAAACGCTCAAGGCGTGCGACAAGGCCGATGCGATTCTGCTTGCTGCCATGGGTTTGCCGGATGTGCGCATGCCGGACGGTACCGAGATCGCGCCGCAGATCGACCTGAGGTTCGAATACGAACTCTATGCTGGCGTTCGTCCGGTTCGCACGATGCCGGGGCTGCCAACGGTGCTTTCGGATCCGCGTGCTGCCAATCTTGATTTCGTGCTGGTGCGCGAATCTACCGAGGGGCTGTTTGCAACACGGGCCCGAGGTGCCGTCGTCAATGATGTCGTGGGCACCGAGACAATGGTGATTACCCGGCATATCTCCGAGCGGCTGTTTGATTTCTGCTTCGCCAAGGGACAAGTCCAGATGTTTCGTGGCATGATTGGTAAAAAACGCCTGTGATCTGTGCAAGAATATTGCATTTCGCCCTTTTCAAGTCCGTCTGCATTGTTCACACATTCACCAGCCAAAATATCGGGAGTTGCTGTGTCTCTCTTCTTCATTGTTGCTTTGCCATTCTTTGGCGCCTTGTTGCCGGGTTTGATGAATCCAGCGGGCCGATCCGCCTGCGCGGGCGTGACCTTTACCGTCACATTGGCCGCTTTTGTGGGGTTGCTGACGAACTTGCCCGCCATACTCGCCGGAGAAGTGGTGACGGCTGGAATCGACTGGATGCCGGCGCTCGGGCTGAACTTCACATTGATGCTGGATGGGTTGGGCTTTTTCTTTGCGCTTTTGATCCTTGGTATTGGTCTTTTGGTGATTGCCTATGCACGGCAATATCTAAGCCGTGACGACAATATGGGTGAATTCTTTACCTATTTGTTGCTGTTTCAAGGCGCGATGGTTGGGATCGTTCTGAGCGACAACATCCTGCTTTTGCTCGTTTTCTGGGAATTGACA
>CAZWCL010000153.1:0-7894 GCA_964632265.1 uncultured Hyphomicrobiaceae bacterium
GGCCGCGGACGAGCGGCCTACGGGGCGAGTAAGGCTGGGCTCATCAATTTGACGCAGACGATGGCGATCGAGCTTGCCGAGCACAACATTCTTGTCAATGCGGTTGCGCCCGGCGCGACGCGAACACGTGCAACGGGGGGCGAATTTCCGCCTGACACGGTGATGGCACGGATGCCGCTGAGGCGGTTTGGTGAGCCGGCAGAGATTGCTGCCGTGGCAGCGTTCTTGGCGTCGGCGGAATGTTCGTTCACGACAGGCCACGTCTACAGTGCCGATGGTGGCTTCACGGTCGCCGGGGTGATGGAGGGATGAGGCTCGTGATTACGCCGACTTGCAGCAGCAGGTGTGGAATACGACCACCGGAATCCCCAGTCGTCACGGGAGAGTAAAAAAGGACTGGTCAGGCGCACGACAATTTGTTATTTGCCACGGCCTGAAGCAGGCTTAATCCGCGGTAGCTCAGTGGTAGAGCAATCGGCTGTTAACCGATCGGTCGTAGGTTCGAATCCTACCCGCGGAGCCAATGCGATCGGGTCCATTCCGGGCATATGGGTAACATATTGTACCTAAGACATGGGTGACAACCTCGGGCTGGCTCTTCGCTGAATGCGGGGGACTGCCTTCGCGGATGAGGTTCGCACGCTTTTTCCTCGTACCTAATTGCCCTTGAAGTTGCGGCTTTTCCGGTGGGTCCGTCTCTCACGATAATGGCCTGGCCCGAAAGAACGGGCCAAGCCAGATTTGATGCACCGACCAGAATTAAGATTTCGGCATCACGACTGTATCGATCGCGTGAATAACACCATTTGCCGCTTCGATGTCGGCTGTTTCGACTGTTGCGCCATCAACCTTCACGCCATCGGTGGCGTCGACGGGAAGTTTCGAACCTTCCACCGTTTCGACTTCTGTTTTACCCGAGATGTCTGACGACATGATCTTCTTTGGCACCACGTGGTAAGTCAGAATGTTCGTCAGCTTTTCCTTGTTCTCGGGCTTGAGAAGATCCTCGAGCGTACCGTCAGGAAGCTTGTCGAACGCAGCGTCGGTCGGGGCGAACACCGTAAATGGGCCTTCACCTTTGAGAGTTTCGACGAGGTCGGCCGCTTTAACAGCCTTGACCAGCGTGCTGAAATTTCCAGCACCGGCGGCGGTATCAACAATATCCTTCGTTTGCGCCATTCCAGCCGATGCAGGAATGATCATCAAAGCTGCTACAGTGAGCATCTTTAAAAAGTTCATAGTCAAGTTCTCCTAAGTGGGTTCAACACGATCGCGGCGATCATGTCACCGGAAGCAACATCGGGCCGTACGCCACGCCGCAGACGTGGTTAGGAAACGCCTGAGCAACGATTTGGTTCGCAATTGCTTGGTCACAACAAATTTTACAAATTCAAGTGATCCGAAATCGAGGACGTCGCTTCGATGTCGACATTTGACATGAGGCTTTCGCCGGATGGTTGGCTGCGATGCGTCCTATCGGGTCTCGGCCTTTCTCGGCCGTCACACCTGATCGTCGAACCCCGTCACGTTCGACATGATGTTGGCCTCGCCGTGTGCCTGTTTGTTGCCTGCCGGAATGACGCTGAGCGTCGCGTCGGTTTCGAGAATGACCCAACGCACATCAGCCGTGGTGAAGAAGCCGTTTTCCCGGATAGCGGCCTGGATTTCTGCTCGCGTGACGCGCTCACGGCGCATGGCGCCCGCACAATACGTTCCCTGCGCATATAGCAGCGTCGGCTCCGCCTTGAAGATGCGTGTGACGCGGTTGCTATAGTAGATGCTCTTGGTCACGATCCACTGCAGTGCGAGCAGGCTGGCGATGGCAACGATTGCTTCGAAGAAGGTGGCGCTATCGGCGAGTATGCCCGTTGCCATCAAGGAACCGAGAGCAACCGTGACGATCCAGTCGAAGTTATTCATCTGGGAGGTGGAGCGCTTGCCGGATATGCGAATGAACAAGACGACAGCGCCGTAGACTAGTGCGGCTGCGAGCATGATGCCGACGACTTCATCGAGGGCGTTAGTGAGTGTTTCAAACATCGGCGACGGCGATCATTTGGGCCGGAGCCACGGCGCGTGTATCCCGCTCGCCGGCGCAATTATCCAGGTTTATTTCTTGCGCAGTGGGCTCGCGGCGGCCATTGGCTCCTCGCCGGTTACGAATACACACAACAACGCCGGAACGGGTTGGACCGTTCCGGCTTACTGGGCCGGCGTTACGGGCTGGCGTCTGCCGTTCGCCGGAGCGGTGACAGGTAGTCAGGCGGCCATCCGGGTTGCGGCGAGGTCAACGCCTTCGACGGTGATGCGGTGCATTAGGCGGCGATGGCCGTGATAGTCATTGACGGCCTTGTGCCAGGTGGCGCGGTTGTCCCAGATCGTGATGTCGCCAGGGCGCCAGCGAATGCGGCAGGTGTATTCGGGTTTCGTGCAGTGTTGCTCCAGGTAGGCGATCAGTGCCGCGCTTTCTTCAGGCGACCAGCCGTCAAAATGCGTGGTGAACTCCGGGTTCACGTAGAGCGCCTCTCGGCCCGACAGGGGATGTTTGATAACGCAGGGGTGAATGCTGTCCTGGGTGGCGGCTACGGCGTTGCCGATGCGGCCATCCTTGCGACTTTCTGATGCATCTCGTGCGGCGCCGAAGATATGGCGTGATGAATGCCAGGCCTTCATGCCGCGTAGTGTGTTTTTCAAACCGTCGGAAAGGTTTTCGAATGACGTGTACATTGAAGCAAAGCAAGTGTCGCCGCCGACTTCCGGCGTTTCGATGGCATGCAGGATCGAGCACATTGCCGGTGCGGTATCATAGGAATGGTCAGTGTGCCAGCGCTCGCCGATGGCCTGTCTGGCGTCGGGTTCCTTGAGTACGAGGGCAACCTTCTCGTAGCCTTCGACCTTGGTGAAGAAGCGGTTGATGTTGATCTTGCCGAAGCGTTCGGCGAAGGCGATCTGGTCGTCGGGCGAGATTTTCTGGTCGCGGACGACGATCACAGCGTTGTCAGTGAACGCCTGATGGAGGCGATCGAATTGTGTGGGGTCGGCGACGTCGGCACCAAAAATCTCGGCGCCGAGCCCGCCTGTCAGCGGCTTGATTTCCATTCGTCTAACTCTCCAAATTACATTGCAATCATTTTATCGGCACTAAGGCGAGATGATATCGGCTGGTTTTATGACGCGCCAATCGACTTGCCGCGATGATCATTTAACCGATCAACCATTCGGTACTGGGCTGGCTGATGGCCTCATACAGTCTGGTCGTTACAGTTCGGCGGTCACGGTTGGTTCCTGCCTTCGGCCGAGCCAGCTGAAAGCCAACGCGGCGGCGATAATCACAGCGGCGGCGCTGTTGATCTGCCAATGCGTGTAGCCGATGACCTCGTTGCCGGGAAGCATTAGGACGATACCGCCTACGACCAGCAGGACACGGCCGAGGATACCCATCGGTCCATCGAGCTTGCCGACGCGGAAGAGGTAACCCTGGAGACCGGCTGAGATAAGGGTTATTCCAGCCACCGCGAAGGTCAAAACGAGAATTATTTCACTCCATTCGCCGCGCCCGATCATTGCTGGGTTCAGGACAAAGAAAAACGGTACAAAGTAAATGATGCTCCCGAGGCGCATGGCTTCGAAGCCTGTTTTCATAGGATCAGCTTTAGCCACAGTGGCGGCGGCGAAAGCGCCGATCGCGACCGGTGGGGTGATGAACGAGATCATGCCCCAGTACATGAGGAAAAGATGTACGGCGAGCTTGTCGAGGCCGCCCTGGGTGAGGGCTGGTGCGACGGTGACGGCAAGGAAGAGATAGGCCGCGGTAATCGTCATGCCGATGCCCAGGACGAAACTCGTAATGGCCGCCATAAAGAGCAGAAGCAGGGTGTTGCCGGCGGCGAACTGGGTCAGCTCATAGGTGATCGAGCCGACTTTGCCGGTCAGCGTCAATGCACCGATGATGAGACCGACGCCGGCGAGAATTGCCATCAATTCCGCGAACAGCAGGCCAACGCCCCGGACAAAGTTGACGAGGCCCGCCCAGTCCCAGCGGTACTGCTTGGAAAACTGGTTGATGATTAAGAGAACGGCGGTTGCATAGTAGGGCGCCTGAGCTTCGCGCTGCATATAGAGGAGCATCACGATCAGCATGATAAAGACCGCGATAAAGTACCAGCCTTCCTTGAGGACCTTCCGGATCGACGGGAGCTCTTCGGTCGGCAGCCCCTTGAGATCGTTTCGGGCGGCGTAAGCGTCGATCTGCATGTAGAGGCCAAGGTAGTAAAAGATCGAAGGAAAGGCGGCCGCGATGACGATCTCGCCATACGGGATCTCGAGGAATGTGGCCATAACGAACGCCGTCGCGCCCATTACGGGCGGCATTAGTACGCCGCCGGTCGATGCACAGGCCTCAACGCCGCCGGCGTAGGCGGGACGGAAGCCGACACGTTTCATGGCGGGGATGGTCATGACGCCGGTCGTGAGGACGTTGGTGATGACGCTGCCTGACATCGAGCCCATCAAGCCCGAAGAAAAGATCGCGACCTTGGCAGGGCCGCCGCGGTGCTTGCCGAGCATGGCGAAGGCGAGGTTGAGGAAGAAGGCGCCACCGCCGGTGTATTGCAGCGCAACGCCGAAGATCAGGAAGCCGACGACGAGGTTGGCAAAGGCGTTCATCGGGATACCGAGGACGCTTTCAGTGCCGAACATATGGAAGCCGACAGTGATCTCTGGTGGTACAGGTGCCCCTTCGAGGAAGCCTGGAGCATAGTTTGAAATCATCGGGTAGATGGAGACGACCAGGCAGACGTAGAAGATGGCCGTGCCACCGGCACGCCGCGTCGCTTCGAGGATCAGCGCCCAGAGCAGGAATGCCAGATATTTGGCATGCATCGGCGCATCGTATTCCCAACCCACTTCGAGGATTTCGTTGCCCTTGAGAGTGAAATAGCCGGAGACGGCGAATGCGAGCACGGCGAGCAACACGTCGAACAGCGGAATATGGCCTACGTCGTGACGGCGGTAGTAGAACGGGAGCCCGCAAAGTATCAGGAGCACTGCGAAGATGATGAGGTCGCCCACCACGCCCATTGCGGTGAGAGCTGGAAGGTCGGCGAGTTTGAGGCAGAGGAAGGCGGGAATCGCAAGCGCCAGGGCGCCGGGTAGGATAGTGAGCGCGGGGATGACGTGGGTGCGCGGATCGCCGGTCGGGTAGACGAGGAAGGGGAGCGGCAGGAGCACCGCGATCATGAAGTAGAAATATTCGGTCTCCAGGGGAACATAGAGGCCGAACTCGTTGCCAAGGCCAAAAATCACATAGATCGACACGAACATCGAGGCGAGGGCGGCAACGATCAACCAAAGGTTTGCCGCCCATGGAAGATCCCGGTAGCGGACCATTTCAGCACGGTCTGCCGCTTTTACGGCTTCGTCAGTACTCGGGCTTCCGTTCGATGGCGCAGGCGAATTGGCGGTCATGGGTGTCTAGGCCGATCTTAAGCAGAGCTACAAGAGGGTTCTGGCGGTTGGATCAGGTACGCCGGCATGATGCGGTCGGGTGATACGCTCACCACGCAAGCGGTGTGTCCGCTCATAGTGCGTGAACGTGCCCGACGCCCAACCGATTGCGCGCATTTTGCCTTGTCGGCCGGCGGTGGAAGGGGCCACCGCCGGCGTATTGGTGTCAGGGTGCCAACGCCCGGAGCGATGGTCCAAATACTAGAGAGCCGCCGCGTTAGTCGCGGAAGGGTACGGCCAGGCCGGCCGCGTCGAGCGCGTCGGCACGGGCCTTCTTCCAGGCCGCCTGGAATTCATCGTCGTCGAGATCTTTGTCGACGGACTTCCAAGCGGTTTCGAGAACTTCCTGACGTTTCAGGAGGCCCTGGTTGTGCTTTTCTTCGGCGTCACCCCAAAGACCTTTTTCCTTGAAGTATTTGATGGCGCCCGGATGATACGGGAAGATCCATTGCAGGTTCTGCTTGGAGATCTGGTAGCCGCTCATCGATGGGCCGGAGTCCTTGATCTCGTCGTAACGCTCCATCACAGCTTTCGTCAGGCCATAGGCAACGTCGTCAGATGCCTTCGGGGTGGAAACGAAGATCGGGTAAGGGAAGATGTTGCCTTCGTAGGGCACCTCACCGGACGTGTTCTTCTTGGCATCGATTGCAATCGAGACCTTCTGTTTGGTCCAATGCGGCGCGATCGCCTTGGCGCGTGACCAGGCTTCTTCGTTGTCGTGTGGCATCGTCATCCAGAAGAGGCCACGAGGCGAAGCTGCAAGTTTGTTGTAAGCACCCGAGACGGTCGAGCCCCAGGTCGCGTCAGCCTGGCCGTTGATGACGGCTTCGGCCGACTGCTTCCAACCGGGGACGACAACTTTCTGGACGTCATCCCAAGTAAGGCCGCCGAATGCCAGGAAGGCCTGGGCGTTGAGGTTAAGCGCCGGCGCACCTTTTACCCAGGTAATGCGCTTGCCCTTAAGATCAGACGGCGTCTTGACGCCGGCATCGCCCGCGACCACGAGCTGCTGGCCGTTGTCACCAATGTTATTGAAGAGGTTGTAGAGTTTCATCGGCCCCCATTTTTTGGTGCCGAACATGAAGGCGCCTTCCTGAGCGAAGTAGGCAGCGAAGCCGCAGGCGCAAAGGTCGCTCTGCCCGGCCCGCAGCGGAACCATGCGCGAAACATCGTTCTTGCCGGGAATGACGCGCAGGCTGGTGTCGTAGTTTTTCTTCAGCATTTGACCAATGCCGATGGACTGAGCGTATCCGGATGATGTCGTGCCATAGGCGGTCCAGGACAGGTTCGATGGCAATTTGACACCATCGTCTGCCGCCAACGCCGCCGAGGTGGCAGCGAGACTGCCGGTGAGGCCAATGGCGGCGGCCCACAGCAACGCTTGGGGTCTCGTTCGATTTTGCACTTAGGAATCCTCCAACAAAAAAATTGTTTCGTTTTTTGGCGCTTAGCGGCGTGCATCCTAACGTCGTTACTCATGGGCACACGAGCGCGACCGCAATGTATAGTAGCTGGCCAATGTGGCGCGTCAAACTGTCCGGTGGCGGAAGGTGGGTGCTTGGCCAATGGCCGGCCAAGGGATCAAGTTTCTGATGATGAGTGCGTGCCGTGACGGGCTTGGCGGTCTGTTATATGATAGGCACAAAACTGGGTGTGTGGGCGCTGCGCTATGGACGCGGCGGGTTCCGGTTTAACTTGGCCGATAGACCGAGCCGGCGGGCTGGCCGCTCAATTCAAAATGGACCTCATCATGTCGAAACTTGCCAATGATACGCTGCCGGATAATCTCGACGACGTTTTGGGTTTTGCCGCGCCGCATGATCAACCCATCCCGTATATGCATCGCACGCGAACGTACTATCAGGCGCTTGGCTATGAGCGGCCGTACCGGTGGGCGCAGTTCGTGGATGTGCCGTTCACTGCGCTCACGAAACCGCTTTCTGACTGTAAAGTGGCTTTGATTTCAACTGCGGCGCAGTACCAGCCGGACAAGGGCGACCAGGGGCCATGGTCTCCCTATAATTCAGCGGCGAAGTTTTACCGGATTTACACGGCGCCGGTGGACCCGCTGCCGGATACGCGAATCAGCCATGTCGGTATCGATCGAGTGCACACCAGTCAGGAAGATAATCGTTCCTGGCTACCGATCGGGCAGTTGCAGCGGCTTGAAAAGCAAGGCCGGATACGCAAGCTCAATGAAAGGCTTTTCGGCTGTCCGACCAATCGCAGCCACAAGACGACCATCGAACAGGATTGCCCGGAGATGCTCGATCTCGTGCGCAAAGACGGGTGCGATGTCGCGGTGCTCGTGGCCAACTGCCCGATCTGCCATCAGTCGATCTCGCTCCATGCACGGTTTCTGGAAGAGCACGGCATCCCGACCGTCGTT
>CAZWCL010000154.1:0-7845 GCA_964632265.1 uncultured Hyphomicrobiaceae bacterium
AACGTGGTGCGCATTGCCACCATCGGCGACGTCGGGCCCGCCCTCGCACGCTTTTCCGACCGTGACCGGCAGGTGCCGATACGCGTCCAGATGGCGCCGGCTGCGCGCGCCGATCTCGAGACCTTGAAAAACCTCAAAGTGCGCACCGCCGGCGGCCAATCCGTGCCGCTTTCCGCCGTTGCCGAATTTCGCCTGGCGCAGGGGCCGACCGCGATCGATCGTTATGACCGCCAACGGCAAGTCACGGTCGGCGCCGACCTTGTCCCCGGCGTGCCACTCGGCGACGCACTTGCCAAGGTCCAAAAGCTGCCGGCCGCCCAGGCCCTGCCGGATGGCATCACGTTCAAGCAGTTCGGCGACGCCGAAGTCATGGGCGAGGTCTTCGAGAACTTCGGCAAGGCCATGACGGCCGGGCTGATGATGGTTTTCGCTGTCCTGGTGCTCTTATTTGGCAGCTTCTTGCAGCCCATCACGATACTTTTTTCGCTGCCGCTTTCGATAGGAGGGGCCATCATCGGACTCGCCGTCACCCAGAATTCGATGAGTATGCCCGTCGTTATAGGCATTCTCATGCTGATGGGCATCGTCACCAAGAATGCCATCATGCTGGTCGACTTCGCCAACGAGGCCATCGCACGCGGCGTGTCGCGTAGCGATGCGATCGTTGATGCCGGCCGCAAGCGCGCGCAGCCGATCATCATGACCACGATCGCCATGTGCGGCGGCATGCTGCCGTCTGCTCTGGCGCTCGATTCTGGCGGTGAGTTTCGCGCCCCGATGGCTATAGCGGTCATTGGCGGCCTGATCTCCTCGACCGTCCTCACGCTCGTCTTCGTGCCCGCGGTCTACGTTCTCATGGACGACGTCGGCAATGCTCTCTGGCGCGTCTTTTCGCGCTTCATCGGGCCAACCGACGAGCGCCCGCCAGCGGCGTCCGAAGCGGCCGAGTAGCCGCAAGGAGGTCGGGCACGGCAAGCGAGGCCGCGACCGCCAGGGTGAGCCGACTTCATCGCCTACGCGGTAAGCTTTGTGGTGCGCTTGACCGCGCCCGGTTCACCGGCTCCATTGGCGCGGTCTGCAAGGGGAGGGAGTGCCGCCGTGGCCACCTACGACTACATCATCATCGGCGCCGGTTCGGCGGGCTCGGTTCTCGCCAACCGGCTCACCGCCGACGGCCGGACATCAGTGCTCGTGCTCGAAGCCGGCGACAGCGAAAAGCACCTCTTTATGACGATGCCGGCAGGATTCATGAAGACGGTCAACGACCGCCGCTTCAATTGGTGCTTTACGACAGAACCATCCGACACTATCAAAGGCCGCGCCATTCACTTTCCCCGCGGCAAGGCCCTCGGCGGGTCGAGCTCGATCAACGGACACCTTTACGTGCGCGGCCAACGCCAGGACTACGATACCTGGGCACAGCTTGGAAACCGCGGCTGGTCTTATGACGACGTGCTGCCCTATTTCCGCCGCGCCGAAACGCGCCCCGGCGGAGACCCTGAAATCCGCGGCACCGACGGCCCGCTGCACGTCTCCGACATTCACGATCGCCACCCGCTCTGCGAGGCCTTCGTTGCCGGGGCAAACGAACTCGGATTGCCGCTCGACCCCGACTACAACGACGGCACCCAGGCGGGAGTTGCCTACTATCAGCGCACAATCCGAAACGGACGGCGATGGGGCGCCGCGCACGCCTACCTTCGCCCCGCCATGGCCCGCGCGAACCTAACCGTGAAGACCGGCGCCGATGCGGAACGTATCGTGTTCGATGGTACCCGCGCGACGGGCATCACCTACCGCCACCATGGCCGGCCGATGCAGGCTTTCGCCGGCAGGGAAGTCATTCTTGCGGCAGGCGCGATCGCATCGCCGCAGCTATTGCAGGTCTCGGGCGTCGGTCCGGCCGGTCTGTTGCGCGATATCGGCGTCGCCGTCCAGCACGACCTTGCGGGCGTCGGGACCGGCCTTCAGGACCATTACGCACTTCGGGTCGCCGCCCGCGTCAAAGGACAACAAACGCTCAATGAACGCGCGCGTGGCCACCGTCTGGGCCTCGAGATTGCGAAATGGTTTGGCGCCGGCAAAGGTCTGCTTGCCTTCAGTCCCGCGCATGTCGCAGCTTTCGTGAAGTCGGCGCCACATCTCGCCACGCCCGACCTGCAATTCGTCTTCACGCCAGCAAGCTACACCGACGGTGCGATCGGTCAACTCGAGCCAACCCCCGGCATGACCGCGGGTACCTGGCAACTGCGTCCGGAGAGCCGCGGCTACGTCAAAGCTGTTTCGTCCTCGATGTATGACGCCCCGACGATACAGCCGAATTATCTGGCGGATGCGGTCGACCAGGCGGCGATCGTCGAGGGTTTCCGGTGGTGCCGCCGGTTTCTCGCAAGCGAAGCACTGACGCCCTATTTCGACGGCGAGGCGTTGCCCGGCACCGATGTCGAAAGCGATGACGAAGTGCTTGACTACGCCCGCGAACGGGGCGGCACCGTCTATCACGCAGTGAGCACCTGCCGGATGGGTCCTGAAGGAGACGCCCGTTCAGTCGTCGACGACCGCCTCCGCGTTAAGGGCCTTCAGCGCCTGCGCGTCATCGACGCCTCGGTCATGCCAACGATGCCCTCGGCCAACACCAACGCGGCAACAATCATGATCGCGGAAAAAGGCGCCGACATTCTCATTGAGGATGCGAAAAAGCGCCAGGCGCCGCGAGCCACATGAGTTCTTCGACGGCCTGCTAGACCGCGACTCGGCGGGACAGCTGGTCGACATGTGCCCTGAGGTCCGGCGTGATGCCAAGTTGGTTGGCGAGGTCGGCCAGGAACTGCTGCTCGGCGCCGGTATCGAGGTCGATCGAAACGCGCGCCGCCGTATAAAGTTGCAGCGCTTCGGTCTGGTTTGAAACCCCGCCGACGAGATCAGAAATTTGTGCCGGGTTGTTCAACTCATGTGCCAGGAATTCTTCGGCTCGTGCATCGAGCCCCTGGTCCTTGAGCGAACCTATGATCTTTTGCTGTTCGCTCGCGTCTATGCGCCCATCGGATGCGGCCGCCGCGATCATGCCGCGGATGTAGGTCGCAGCCGCATCGTTGCTTACTTCTTCGGCTTCGAAACCGGTGCCCGGCGGGGCAGCTTCGGGCTGGACATTCTGCGCCGCCGATGAGTGATCCTGGCTGTAGTTCTGGCCCTGACTGTAGTTTTGGTAAGCCTTGTAGGCGAGGCCGCCGACCAGCGCGAGGGCACCAACCTTGGCTGCACCTGCCGCAATTGAGCGGCCGGTCCGGGTACCGAAGATCAAGGCACCGAGGCCGCCGAGCGCGGCGCCTGTACCAACCTTGTTGTTGCCAATGAAGTCGGTGAGCTGGCGTACGAGGTCGCCTGATTGCGCGCCGCTGCCGCCCAGCTTTTCGAGTAGGTCGCGGATGCCGGGCGCCTCGGCACTACCGCCACTGCGGTCTGCCGGCCCGCCGTGTCCGGTGTCGCCGGGGGCACGGTCGCCACCCTGGCCGAACACCTGTCCGAGAATGTCACCAAGCCCGCCTGCGGCGCCCGGTCCACTGCCGGCGCCCGGCGCGGCGTTCGGCAATTCGCGCATGCCCTGGCCCAGACCGCCGTCGTTAGGGTCAACCGCCCCGCCGCCGCTGCGGTCTTGCGTGAACTGGCGCATCAGATCATCGAGTGCGCCGCCGCCCCCACTGCCACTCGCGCCACCTGCATTTCCGGCGCCAACCGCACCGCCGCGTCCTTCAGTGAATTGGCGCAACAGGTCCTCAAGGGCATTGCCGCCACCTTGCTCGCTCTGGCGACCGCCAACCTCATTCGCTCCGCCGCCCTGTTGCCCGGTGAACTGCCTGAGGAGATCGCCGAGATCACTCATTTCGCGGCCTTGCTGGCCGGCCCCGGACGCTTGACCGCCCTGCCCGGCCGGCTGGCCGCCGCGAACCATCATTTCAAATAAACTCTTGGCATCGAACATCTCGAAGAACTCTCCCGAACACTGATCCGCTATCATTGATATATTTTGTCAGCACACGCGCTATCACCGGACCGTAGCACCGTTGCTGGTCTCTGGCGAGCCGTTGAGACTGGAATGGGAATGGAAGATGTGCCGGGCCTGGCTTGCGCGCGCTGGATAACTTCCACGGCAAAGATGCGATCAGATATAAAGACGCATCGGGGCGGGCCAAACCGGCTCACCGCCTATTCTGTATTCCCGGACAGCGTCCACGGCACTCACCATAACGCTGAGATCGAATGGTTTGTCGAGTAAGCCGATCACGTCATCGCGCCATGTGTCGGCAAGATGTGACTGTCCGGAAGCGAGAATGACGGAGCAATCGTGGAATTTCGAAAGTTCCACCGCCAGTTCCCCACCGGTCCGGCCGTCGGCGAGGTCAATATCAACGAGAGCGCAATCCAGTTCAGTTGAAGCCGCGATGGAGCGCGCCTTACCGGATTCGCTGACCGGTCCGGCGACCTTATGGCCTGCTTCTTCAAGCTCGGATTGCATCATCCAGGCGAGAAGCGGATTATCTTCGACAACGAGTATCACCATTTTGTCCTGTGTGGCGATCGGATCTCTATGGGTCAAGTGGACCACAGCCTTATAACGGTTCTGTGCAAAGATTGTTCCCGGCTTCCACATAGTCAAAACGTTGAAACTAAATTCATAAATCGACCGGCAGTGAGTTCTACCAGCCAAGCCTCATAGAACATGCCAAGCGCGTCCGGCGCTCGACCGCACCAGGAAGGCAGCCGTCCAGACACCAAGCTACTGACGCGTCAGGTGATGTGCGGTCCCCGTTCGAGCAGCTCAACGGAGACACCCTCCGGCCCTTCGACAAAGGCTATCCGTGTACCCGGCCGGATCGTCTCGGGTCCACGCGTGAACCTGGCGCCCTTCGCCTTCAGTTCTTCGCAGACCTTGTCGATGTCCTCGACCACGAGGCCGAAATGGTCGAGCCCGCGATAAGGATGGGGCGCCCCCGCGGCCGCCTTCGGGTTGCCCGAGACATCGAGTATGAAGATGTCAGCGCCGCCGAGTTTGAGGTCGATGCGCGGCTGTCCGCCCGGCGCCGACCGTATGACCTCCGCCCCGAAAATGGTCTCAAAATACGTCGCCATTCCTTCAGGGTCCCGCGTAAAAAGATGGATGTGATCGAACATGTATTCCGTCATCAAGCTATCTCCCAGGGTTTCACGGCCAGGGGTGCACGGCCAAGGGGTGGGTCGCGGCCATCGCCGCTGCCGGCCGCGATTTGACCACGACACCGCTGCGCGCGCCACCGCCATCTTAATCAAGCAGCCATAGGTTGGATCGGCCTTAGCAGGCTGTTCACTCGCCCGGCGCCGCGATTTCTGATATCGCCCCCTGCTCTTTAAACCGTTGGGATAGCAAGCGAAAATGATCGAGCAAGCAATGGAGCGGCGGCTTAGGCCGACGGGAACCGGCGCTGTCAAGCCAACCGTTTACCTCCGCGCCTCGGTGGACCCGGCCCTGGCAGAGCTTCTCAGCGTGCATTTCGCCCACGAAGTGCTGTTGCAAAAACCGATCATGTTCGGCAGCCTTCCGATGAGCATGGCCCGGTCGAGCACAGGCCTGCCGGTCAACGCCCACCTTCTAAGCTTCCTGCAGGGCGGCGACACGATCGTCGTGACCGTCGGTTCGCTACTGTCCGGTTATACATTTGAGGCCCGGTCGATCTGGGACGCGATCGCTTTTGAGGAATTTTCAGCCTCAGCGTTCGACCGGTTCGCACTCATCTGCCGCCATGCCGGCAGCTACGTCGAGGACACGATTGACTCAAAATCTTCAATCGAGCCCCCTTATAGAGACCGCTCGTTCAGCCTAGCTTCGTGGTGGCGTTAGAAACGCGTTTTTCGGCCTTGAAGAAAACGTCAACGCGCATGCCGGGCATAACCGGGGGCGTGCCTTCGAGCTCGATTTTCACCTCGAGGACTTCGGCGTCGAGTTGCTGGCGCGGCCCCTGAGCGCGAAGCCCGGGGGTCCCGACGGCCGGTGCGATCTCGGTGACTTTGCCGGTGAACTCGGCGTCCTCGAAGGCCGGTGAACGGACAATCACATCCTGGCCGACACGGACCTTGCTAACGTCACGCTCCTGCACTTCGGCGGTAACTTCAATGGACGACATATCGCCAAGCACCACGATCGGCTGGCGGGCGCTCGACGATGCGATCTCGCCAACGTGGGCATTGAAATTCAGGACCGTACCATCGACCGGTGCGCGCACACGGGTGTTCTCGAGCGCAATTTCGGCAAGGCGGAGGTCGGCGCGCGCCAACGTCAAACCAGAGTCCAGACGTGTTGGCGCGGGCATTTCCGCTTTGGACCGGACGAGCGTCAAGGCATCGGCCTTCTGCTCAACATTTTTTTCCGCCTCCCGCAACGCTTTCCGGGCGGCTTCGAGATCGGCAGCGTCACCACGGCCGGCCTTGTGGTCGAGATAGGCTTTATCGAGCCCCATGGTCGCCTGGTGAAGCGCGCGCTGAGCGGCTGCGAGGGCATCGGCGGCCGCACGGCGTTCCGTGACGAGTTTATTTTCTTCGGGCTCTTCGTTGCGCTCGCCCAAGCGGACAGCGACTTCGGCCTCAGCCTGTCGTACGCGGGCGCGCGCTTCGTCATCGCGCAGGCGCACGAGCAGGTCGCCGGTCTTCACCTCGTCTGCGGCATCCGCGTGGACGGAGACGATGCGGCCGCTCGCTTCCGGCCGGACGGAGATGCGTCCGCCTTTTGGCTCGACGCGGCCGGGGGCGGTGGTCGCCCACGTCACGGCCTGAGCCTGCGAAATCTGCACGCGCGGCTGATTTGCCCGGGTCTCGGCGGCCTGGCGTTGGAGAAGGCTTTCAGGCACTTCGCTCGGTGTCGCCTTAACGATCAGGGCGGCAAGGGCGACGGCTGCGAAACCTGCCGCCACGAGGGTGACGGCAGTCTTGTCGAAGATCTGGCGGTCGTCGTTCGAAGCTTTAGGCATGGAGTTTACGCTTTCTCTTCAGGTCGTAACGGGTAACATTATTGCCGCTGGTGATGGGGCGCTCATCATCAATGATCCGGCCATCCTCAATGCGGATGATGCGGTCGGCATAGGCGTGGGTGCGCGGGTCGTGCGTCACGGCCAGAACGGCGCGGCTCTCGTCTTTCGCGATGTCGGATAGCAATTCCATCACGGCCTGGCCGTTCTCGGTATCAAGGGCCGCGGTCGGCTCATCGGCGAGGATGACGGAGGGGCGGCTTGCCAGGGCACGCGCCACAGCAACGCGCTGCTGCTCCCCGCCGGACAGGTTGCCGGGGAAGCTGCGCAGGCGATGAGCGAGGCCGACCTCACGAAGCGCCGTCTCGGATTTGATCACGGTATCAGCGTATTTTTCTCCGCGCACGTCGAGGGCAAGGCGGACGTTTTCAAGCGCGTTGAGCGTCGGGAACAGGTTGTAGGACTGGAACACGAAGCCGACGTGGCGACGGCGGAGGTCGGCAAGACCTTCCGGGGAGAGACCGTCAGTGTCCTCGCCGGCAATCGTGATGTGGCCCTCGGTCGGCGTCAAGATACAACCGAGGATGGAGAGCAGCGTGGTCTTGCCACTGCCTGAGGGACCCATCAGAAGGGTCAACTCGCCCGGATTGAGGCTCATCGAAACGCCCTTCAGAGCGCGAACCATGCCGGCGCCCTGACCGAGTTCCTTGACGATGCCTTCAACTTCAACGATCGGTTCGATAGTCATCTGTTGAACACCATTGCGGGGTCGAGCTTCATGACTTTCATGATCGCCCCTGTTGCCGACGCTGCACACATCACGAGTGTCAGCGCAAAGAGACCCAACGCCAGT
>CAZWCL010000155.1:0-7822 GCA_964632265.1 uncultured Hyphomicrobiaceae bacterium
CCATCTTGACGCGGCCCTCAACACGGTAGGCGGGCTGGCCCGGCGGCGTAGGCTTTACACCATTTCGCATCAACTCGTTGCGCAGCGCTGCCGCGAGGGCCTGCGAACCGTCTCCGGGCGCCCCGACCACTTGCGGAACCAGCGCAGTAACAGTGCCGGGGGCGCCGATGCTACCGGTCGCAGCCGCCGAGGTCCCAGGAACAGGTTGCGCACCCACTCTTGTGGCAGGTGCGGCGGCGAGCCGTCCGGAAGTGCCATTTGTACTATCGCCGGCAACCGCTGGCGGCGAAGCTGCCCGCTCTGCGGCCGGTGCCTTTTTCGGCATCCAGCTATCGAGTTGGCCGCCCGTCTTGGCTGCGATCACCTGGATAAGCTGCGGCGAGACCGAAGCCCAGGGATCGCCCGCACCAGCACCGGTCACGATTTCTTCGCCGGTAATACGATGTACGCGCGCTCCCGTAGCGTTAGTGACGTCCCAGATATAAGAGACCTTGGTCCCCGTCGCCTCACGAGCCGCCACGACGTAGCCGCGCAGCGTGTAATCTACTTGCTCGCCGGACGTTCCGGCGACAGCAATATTCTTCTGCTTCATCGTCGTCGTGACCTGATCGACGATCTGAGTAGCAACCTGGCTCGGCGCTCCCACGACCGGAGCAATGGCGACCTTTGCTCTGGGCTGAGTTACGGTCTCGCCGGCCGGCGAAGCTGTCAGCGAGTTGCCGTCCGTTTGCAGCAGACCACCGCCCCCGTTCGAACAACCGGCCAGTCCGCCCACGAGTAAAAGTGCCAACGCTGCGATTGTGCCCCGCATGCCAACATGCATTGCCGCAGCTGCATTGATGGTCGTCACTTCGACGCCCCCCTCTCAATGTCCCGCTGTTTCCGGCGGCCGACGTACAAACTTTGCGGCCAAGCGATGCGCACCGGTACTCTTCGATTCCCGTGTTATCGTTTCATAATAATGGCGTCCACCCACAAATCGTCTGGCAACGATACTCTTGGCCGATTGTGCACCATATACCGCCGATTCTGTGGATTAAAGTCCCTAAGCCAGGACAATGGCAGAGATTTGTCGGCCGTAATCATCCTCACCGCGGTGCGTTTTGCGCCGAAAACTGAAAAACAGCGATTCGTTTTCATATGTGCAGGCATCAAGGTCTTCGACGCTACTTAAAGCCAATGCTGAAAGTTGACTGGCACAGTATCCCGGCAGGTCGAAATGATCACGCGCACTGGCGTTAGGCTTCACGAAAAAACTGGCATTGCCAGGCGCCTGCTCAAGAAACTGAGCCTTGAACTCAGGCCCGACCTCATAAGCCGCCTGATGGATCGTCGGGCCGATGGCGGCCCGGATATCTGACCGGGTCGCGCCGAGCGCCTCCATAGCTTCGACTGTGCTGGTCAGGATACCGGCAACGGCGCCGCGCCAGCCGGCGTGCGCGGCACCGATAACGCCCGCAACCGGATCAGCAAAAAGCACCGGCGTGCAGTCTGCCGCCAAGGCGCCGATCGCAAGCCCCGGAGTGCGCGTCACGAGTGCATCCGCTTGCGCAGATCCGGCCTCCCCGAACGGCGCATCGACGATGAGCGCGCGCGCGCTGTGTACTTGGTAGCAGGTCACGATGTCAGGATAAGCCGCCCCATCCACGCTGGCGCCGAGATGGTGCGCAATTCTTCTCCGGTTCTCGCTGACGTTGGCGCGCACATCATCCGAGCCGTATCCGGCGTTCAGCGATGCATGATCTCCGCTCGAGACCCCGCCTTGACGCGTAAAGAAGCCGTGCCGGACACCGGCCATCTGCGTTAGGTTCTGCGCCTCGAAAACACAACCGTCGATTTTGCTCATGAGCCGTCACGCCCTTTACCTAAGTGGTTTGCCCGTTATTCAAGGCCGGGAAGCGGCGCCAATCCCTTTGATCTCAAGCCGACCACGTGAAATCTCGCCCCCATACCGGTCTCTGACATGAGACGGTGAACACCCGCCTCGATCATCTGCGTCCCGGAAGGGTTTGCGCCCATCAATCGTGAGGCACGCTCGGCAATGCCGAGGGCACCTAAAAAGTGGCCCTGCGCAACCGGACCATCGATCATCATGCCCAATGTCTCGGCCGCGCGTACGAAATGTGCAAAATCAACACCCACCGAAATATCCGCCTCACCAGGGCTCACCAACGGATGCTCGCTTTGGTGACGGCGCACGGCCTGCAACGTATCGCCGAGCGCCGTGTTCTGATGCCCGTAATCGATGAAAAGCGCCGCAAGCGGGCAATGTTCGGCGAGTCCGTTCAAGCGACCGAGAAGGCCATCGAAATCGGTCCGCGTGATGAGATCGCCCACATTGGCGGGCGGATAGCGCGTTGCATCAAACGGTAGGCTCTCGAGATCGCGTGAGATGAATTTAAGCCCACCAGCTTCTCGATCATCGACATCCGACACGGCAACGCAAATCTCGGCCCAGCCCGCGCTTTGACGAATGAATTGGCGGCTTGGAAGGGTGTCGAGAAATTCATTGGCAACGATAATCGTCGGCGTGCCGTGAAGATTGGGCAGGCCCTTGTGCCACGCCGGCGCCACGGCGTGGCGCCGGAGCCGTTCAGCCTGCCTCGCCCGGAACGTCGGATTGATCTCGACCAGATGAAGCTCAATTGCCTCAATGAAGCCGGGAACAATGCGGGCCGCTCTTAGAGCATCATCGATAAGCTGGCCGCCGCCGGGCCCCAACTCTACGAGCGCCAGTCGCGATGGCGTCCCCATTTGCTGCCAGACGACGGCACACCACAAGCCGATGAGTTCGCCGAATACCTGGCTGATCTCGGGCGCTGTCGTGAAGTCGCCATCCCGGCCAATTCCGGCGCGCGTCGTGTAATAGCCATGCTGAGCATCGGCGAGGCAGCATTGCATGAACTGACCTACCGTGAGAGGCCCTGCGTCTGCGATCTCCGTAACGAGGCGTTTCGCGAGGGGCGTCCTTGCCGGAAAAACATCACCGCTCATGCCGGAACCGCGTAGTGTCGGCGCGACTGACGCACGAATGCGATACCGAGTAGCACCATAGGTATCGAATATACGATACCCGGCGTGAAGCCATAGGACGAAAATGCATGCGCCGGATCAAACTGTCGAAAGAGTTCACCGAAAGATCGTGCCAACCCGTAACCGATCAGAAAGACGCCGGTAGTTAGGCCGGGCGTCTGCAACGCGCCACGCTGATGCGTGAGAAAACGCAACACGAGGAACAGCACAAGTCCTTCGAGCGCGGCTTCATAGAGTTGGCTCGGATGCCTGGGTGTCGGCTCGATGGCGGGATATTCGAGCCGCGCGGCCGGAAACACCATCGCCCAGGCCACATCGCTCGGGCGGCCAAAAAGCTCACCATTTATGAAGTTCGCGACACGTCCGAAGAAAAGCCCGATCGGAACTGCCGCGGCACAGACATCCATCGCGCTCCAGGCGCTGACCCGGTTGACCCACGCAAACGCGCAGATCGCCGCGCCGCAACCAAGCAGCGCCCCGTGAAAGGCCATACCGCCCTTCCACACCGCGACGATCTGCAACGGGTTCTCGGCGTAGTAACCCGGCTCATAAAGCAAGACGAACCCGAGGCGCCCGCCGATGATGACCCCCGCCGTCATGAAAAGCAGCAGATCATCCACCTTCGCCGAGGCGAACGGCGGTTTGCCATAGGGCCAGAGCGAAACCGCAGACACGAGCCGCCGGATATAAAGCCAGCCAAGCAGAAGCCCGGCCATATAAGCCAGGCCGTACCACTTCACCTCCACCGGGCCGATCGCAAACGCGACGGGATCAAAGTTTGGAAACGGTATCGCGAGCATGTCGGCATCCGATCACTGGTTTTGGCCGGCCGAAGTCTTACATTAATTTAACGCATCCATCTGCCGAGTGCTCTATATCTGTCAAGACACCGCCAGCGCGAAGGTCCCCTAAAGGGGCAATGCGAACGCGATACCACGACGACGGGCTCGAAAAGGAAAGACTTGAGAATGGTGCAGACCACAAACCGGATCTTCGACGAACTGGCCAGGGCGATGACGGACGCCGCCGGCGCTGCCCAAGGCGTTCGCCGAGAAATTGAAACGATCGTACGCAGTCAGGCCGAACGCATGATGGCTGACATGGACATGGTACGCCGCGAAGAATTCGAGATCGTCAAAGAGATGGCCGAAAAAGCCCGCACCGAAAACGAAGCCCTGGCGGCGCGCGTTGCAGCGCTCGAAGCCAAACTGGCGGATAAGACCAACAACTGACATAAAGCCCCCACTGCTCTCACGGCGATGGCCGCTCGCCCCTGAACAAGACCAGCGAGTCGTCCGTCATCGTCCTGTTGCATTGGCACCCGGTTCATTCGTCCACACAGATACCCCCAAGCTCTCCACAGCTTGTTCCGCAATGCCTGTTTTTTATTTCCACGAACTGATTCATTTCTCTTTCATGGTGGACAATGTCGCCACTGAGTTGCGACGCGCCGGACCATCTGATTTCGTCCGCTCGTCGTCGGGCGCCAGCGCCGCGATGACGTGGGGGACGTCGGTTAAAACCTGGTAGCGCCGCAGTCGTCTTGGTGAATCGCCGAGGCGATGCACCGGGCCTGTGATGTATGATCATTGCAACCGCACGCTCGAGACAGAAAAAACGGAAAGAGGTCTCATGGCTTTTGCTGCTCAAGGCTACGAACAGATGGCAAACCCGGTCGATCTGGTAGAACAGATCGCGCATCGGAACGATTGGGGCTATGAGCGCGCGAGCGATGATGAACTGACGCTGAATGTCGGCGGCACCTGGACAGACTACCATGTCTCGCTGAACTGGCGCAGCGACCTCCAGGCGTTTCACCTCGCCTGCGCCTTCGACATGAAAGTGCCCGACCAGAAGGTGGCCGAAGTCTACCGTCTGATCGGCCAGATCAACGAACAGCTTTGGATCGGCCATTTCGACCTATGGACGCAGGAAGGTCTCATCATGTTCCGCCACGGGCTGCCGTTAAACGGAACGTTGGCGACAGTCGCGCAGTGCGAAGCCTTGATGAAATCCGCACTGGAGGCCTGCGAGAAATACTATCAGGCCTTCCAGTTCGTCGTTTGGGCCGGCAAACCAAGCCGTGAAGCCTTGGTCTCGACCATGTTCGAGACTGAAGGCCAGGCCTGAGCGGCCACGCGCTGGCGCGAAACTGCGATTTGGCGGGAACAAAGCGTTAGACGCCCGCTGTTCAATAAACGCAGTGGTTCCGGGACGCGGCGGGATAAGCTAGTTTAAGAGGCTGCCACCGTTACGGGTTGGCAGCCTTTTTCGCTGATGACCGGGAGAAAGACCCTCATGCAGGTAAGCTTGAACGGCAAGCTCGTACTGATCGGTGCGGGCAAAATGGGTGGCGCGATGCTGGAGGGCTGGCTCGCTGGCGGTCTGCCTGGTGCGGATGTGATCATCCAGGACCCTGACCCGCCGGAAGAAGTCCGCAACATGGTCGCGCGCCACGGCATCGAACTCGTCGCAAACCTGAGCGGCGCTGCTTTGGAGAAGCCGCCAGCCGTTATCCTCGCCGCCGTCAAGCCCCAGATTATGGACGAGGTCTTTCCATCCGTTGCTCCGATCGCCGGCCCCTCGACCGTCGTACTCTCGATCGCAGCCGGCAAGACGATCGCATCTTTCGAGCGTCACCTTGCCGATGGCCGGGCTGTCGTCCGGACCATCCCGAACACACCCGCAGCGGTTGGCCGCGGCATCACGGTGTGTGCAGCCAACGCGCATGTCACCGACGACCATCGCCGCATCTGCACCGAGTTGTTGAGTGCGATCGGAGAAGTCGGCTGGGTCGACGACGAAAGCCTGATCGACGCGGCGACGGCTGTCTCCGGATCTGGACCGGCCTATGTTTTTTTAATGGCGGAAGCACTTGCAGCCGCCGGCGTCGAGGTCGGCCTGGACCCGATACTTGCTGCCCGCCTTGCCGAAGCTACGATATCAGGCGCCGGCGAACTAATGCGCCAATCCGATTTGCCACCCGCAACGTTACGAGAAAACGTTACCTCTCCGAACGGCACAACCTATGCCGCCCTGCAAGTTCTCATGGACGACACCGACGGCCTTGGCCCCCTCATGAAGCGGGCTGTTGAAGCGGCCAACAGGCGTAGCCGGGAACTGGCCGGCTAGAAAATTTGTCTGGCGCTTGTTTCGCGGAGACTCGACACCACGTCTCCGAGGCACTTTTGAGTGGGCGCGCGCAGGCGCCTTCAAACGATCGACGACATGAACCTGGAGCCGGCAACATGATCGACCAAACCAACCCCGAGGGCAAAATCCTGACATCGGCTCTCGATCTCGCCGCATCGTCGGATTGGGATGATCTGTCGCTGCGCGACATCGCCGACGGAGCCGGCATCCCGCTCGATCAGGTCATGGAGCGGTTCGCCACCAAGGACGACATTGTCCGCCATTTCATCAAGTTGGTCGATGACAAGATGCTTGCCGGCGCCGCCGACATCGAGCGCGAGCAGTCGGTCCGTGACGCGGTTTTCGAGGTCGTCATGAGCCGCTTCGATACCATGGCTCCTTACAGACTGGCCCTGAAGTCCATCTCAGCGTCTGTCGCCGCGCGCGTGCCGCCGGATCCCGCGTTTTTGCGTTCAGGCCTCTCAACCCAGAACAAGATCCTCCAGGCCGCCGGCGTCAGCAAGAGCGGGGCATCGGCGTTATTCCGCCAGATCGGCCTTGCCGGTCTTTATGCCCAGGTGTTCAGGATCTGGCTCAACGACGACGACCCAGGAATGGCGAGGACCATGGCCGCGCTTGACAAGCGCCTTCGCCAAGGCGAACAGACACTGAGCACTCTGGACGGGATGGCCAACGCAGCAGAAAACACCTGCAAACAAGCTGCGCGCACGGTTACCGATATCTTCGAGCGTTTACGTCCGGCCCCGGCTGATGCGGCCGCAGCTAACGGTGAAACAACTCCGGATCTTACCCCGACCGACGGCGACGCATCGGAGCCGGCCAATCCCCCCCGCCATCCCGGCGATCCGCAAACCGCCTGATCTCCCGCGCCAGCGCGAGATTGTTGAAGAGAGGCTGCAATGTCAGACGCGACGAGCGCGCATATTTCTTTCGACGATTTTCTCAAGGTGGACATCCGTGTCGGGACAGTCGTTGCCGCCGAACCCTATCCCGAAGCACGCAAGCCCGCCTTGAAACTGCAGATCGATTTCGGCGAGGAAATCGGCATTAAAAAGAGCTCGGCGCAGATCACCGACCACTACGATCCCTCCGTTCTGGTTGGTCGCCAAGTCGCCGCCGTCGTCAATTTTCCACCGCGTCAGATCGGAAAATTCATGTCCGAAGTGCTGACCCTTGGTTTCGAAGACGACGCCGGTTCAATCGTATTGATTGCCCCTGATCAAGCCATCCCAAACGGTCGCAAGCTCATGTAAATATCAGCCGCTGATCTCGCAGCCCACGCCCCCGCGCCGCTCCTCTTCGAAGCTGCGCGTTTCAGGCCGGCCAAATAATTTAAAGAGGGATGCGGAACGTCGCCTGGAGACCGCCAAGCGGGCTTTCGCCGAGCGTTATATCGCCCCCTTGGCTACGCGCGATATCACGCGCAATGGCGAGGCCTAGGCCTGAATTCCCGCTCGCCTGGTTGCGGGAATGATCGAGGCGGTAGAATGGTCTGAAAACGTTCTCGCGCTCGGAAGCCGGGATACCCGGACCGTTATCTTCGACAATGACAATGACGAATTTCCGGGTCTTCGACGCGCGCACGGCGATCTCTGTCGAAAAGCGGTTCGCATTGCCAAGGAGGTTGGTCATTGCA
>CAZWCL010000156.1:0-7750 GCA_964632265.1 uncultured Hyphomicrobiaceae bacterium
TCGTCATCGACGTACCCCCGTACG
Source organism: uncultured Hyphomicrobiaceae bacterium (assembly GCA_964632265.1). GTDB lineage: Bacteria > Pseudomonadota > Alphaproteobacteria > Rhizobiales > Hyphomicrobiaceae > CAJQQK01. The sequence goes on from CAZWCL010000156.1 coordinate 25, forward strand.
AGACAAGCGGCAGCGGCACGCCGACCACCGGCACGAGCCCGCTCACCATCGCAATATTGATGAAAGTGTAGATAAATATCATGGCCGCCGTGCCCGCTATGACCAGACGCCCGAACGGCCTCCGGCAACGCACCGCCATGACCATCAACAGTCCGATGAGCAGCGCGAACAATCCGATCAGCACCACCGAACCAACGAACCCCCATTCCTCGGCAAACATCGTGAAAATGAAATCCGTTCGCTTCTCGGGCAAGAAATCAAGCTGGCCTTGCGTACCCTGCATGAACCCGCGGCCGGTCATGCCACCCGCCCCCAACGCGATCTTCGACTGGGCGATATGGTAGCCGGCGCCCAGCGGATCGGTTTCGGGATGGAGAAACACCTCAATTCGTTTGAGCTGATAGGGATGCAGATGAGACCACACATACGGCACCAGCGCCGCCACGATGGCCCCGGCTCCGAGAAAGTAGAAGATATTGACGCCCGCCAGGAACATCAGCCCCAACCCAAGTCCGCTCAGCAGCACCGCGGTGCCCAGATCGGGCTGCAAGAGCATGAGCCCAACCGGGGCGCCGATCAGCGCCAGCGGCGCAATCAGCATCAACGGATGCGACGCCCTCGCACCACACCACTGATAGTACCTCGCCAAGGCGACAATCAGCGCGATCTTCATGAATTCCGATGGCTGGAACGTCACCCCGCCCACCGCAAGCCAGCGGCGCGCACCACCAGCTTCGATGCCGGCGACTAGTACCGCCCCCACCAAAATCAGCGCGGCGGCATATGCCGGATAAGCAAGCGCCAGCCAAAACTCCCGCGGCAACACGCTCATGACGAGTATAAGCCCGATCCCAGCAACGAACCGCAGCACGTGCCGCTCCGCCCAAGGCGAAAACGAACCCTCAGCGATGGAATAAAGCGAGGCAAGTCCGATACTGACAATCACCGCCATCACCACCAGCAGCAGCCAGTGCACCCGCATCAGCTTTTGTCCGATCGTGAGATGATAGACTGGCCCCGATCGCGTCAGGCTCATGGCATCTAGCCCTCGCGCCCGCCGGGTCGGTCGCGCCGGCCGCCATGTGCCACGGCAAACACCGGCCGTGCGGCAGGATCGACCGCGATTGTGTCCTCTATGATGCCGCGCACCAGCGGCGCCGCAATTTTCCCGCCGCTGCCACCGTGTTCGACAATGGCCGCCACAGCATAGCGTGGCTGCCGGTCAGCGACATAGCCAACAAAAAGCGCATGATCACGCAGGTTCCACCGAAGATTTGACTGCGACACCCGCGACGATATCCGCGCAACCTGTGACGTCCCGGTCTTGCCGAAGATCTTTAGCGCCCGATCATCGAGGCGGGCGAATTTACCCGTGCCCCCTCGTTCATTGACGACTGCCGCCATTCCGCGTTGCACCGCCGCCAGATGTTCCGGCTGAACCGCAAGCGGCACGCCCTGCCGGCCTGCGCCATCCAGCGCCGGTCGCACCGCGGTCGGCACGACCTGACGGCCCGTTGCCAACCGTGCCGTCATCACGGCCATTTGCAGCGGGGTGGCCAGCACATAGCCCTGGCCGATGCCGGCGTGCAGCGTCTCGCCCTCATACCAGCCTTGTCCAAAGCGTCCCCGCTTCCATGCCGGATCGGGCACAAGACCACCCTGCATCGGCCTGATGCCAGTCTCGAACGCGGTGCCAAGGCCGAGTTCACGCGCCATCGCTGCAATCCGTGAAATGCCGGCACGGCGCGCAATCTCGTAGAAATAGACGTCACAGCTTTCACGCAGCGCCCGGTGCAGGTTGCATGGCCCGTGCCCGCCGCGGTTCCAACACCGAAATTTCGACCGCGCCAGCTCATACGTCCCATCACAATTGACGTACTGATCGAGCCCAATCACGCCCGCCTCGAGCGCCGCCAGCGCCGTCACCATTTTGAACGTCGACCCTGGCGGATACACGCCTTGCACCGACCGGTCGAGAAGCGGATTGTCGTGTGATTTGCGGATACGCGCCCATTCTTTGCGTGATACCGGATCGGACAACTGGCTCACATCGAACATCGGCGACGAGCCCATCGCGACGATATCTCCGGTTGCGACATCAAGGACGACACCCGCCGCCCGTCTGTGCTGCGACAGCCGCCTGAGCAGCCGGCGCTGCAACTCCCTGTCAACGGTCGCGGCCGCATCCAGCCCCCGCTTCGGATCGCTCTGCCCGAGGTTGCGCACGATCCGCCCGCGCGCGTCCACTTCGCGGTCGATATGCCCGCCAACGCCGCGCAGCCGTTCTTCAAGCCCGCGTTCGAGACCGCCCTTGCCCACTCTTATCCCTGGCAGGCGCAGTACAGGATCATCATCGAGCGCGAAACGCTCGACGCTCCCCACATAACCAACGATACGCCCCATGGTGTCGCCATGGTGATAGGTCCGCCGGCCGACGATCTCGGTATGCACGCCTGGTAGCAGCGGCGCGTTGAGATTGATCGCGCTAACAGCCTTCCAGGTAAGTTCACGCACCATAATGACAGGTTGATTAGCCGCTTGTTGCGCCACCCGCTGCAGGATCTCGCGTTTGACTTCCTCGCTAATCGGCACGATCCGCGAGGCACGTTCCAGGACTTCACCTACATTACCTGCCAGCGATGGCGTCAGCACCGCCTGATAGAATTCAAGCGTATCTGCCAGCACCTCGCCATAGCGGTCGAAAATGCGCCCCCTGAGCGGCGCCAGCGTGATACGCGTTGTCCGGTTGGCATCCGCCAGTTCGCCGTATCGGCTCTGATCGAGCACCTGCAGTTGATAGAGCCGCGCTGTCAGCACACCGAGGCCTGCCGCCTGAACAAGCCCCACGATTGCGGCCCGCCGCGTGAAACGACGGCTGACGACATCCGATTTCCCGGACCCGCTTTCAAACATATGAAGCCCTCACGTGCCCCGTTGCGTCGCGGCCCCACCGCGCGATGTCACGACGTGTCCGCTTTGCGCCACCCGCGAACGCCATGCCAAATCGACCACCACGGCCACCAGCCCCGCACCGAACGTCCCGCCAAGCACCGAATGCCAATTCACCCATTTCAGTTGATAAAGCGAGGCAAGCCCTGCTTCCGCGACGGCGACAGCGAATACGATCAGCACCAATCCGCATGCCCGCCCGACCCTTGATTGCACCAGGCTGGCTGGCAACTGATAAGCGATAAGCGTTGCGAAAAGATAGATCAGCGCCCAGAATCCAAGCGGTCCATCCGACGCAATATCGACGACGAGCCCGCCCCCGAAAAGCACCGGTGACAGCGCGACGCCACGGCCCCGCATAATGAACACGCAGGCGAGAAACGCCGGCAGAACCGGCGCCATGATGCCGGCCCAATCCGGCAAACCCAGCGGCGCGATTGCAAACACCACCGCCATCGAAATGACCAGTACCGGCACGATGACGCGGACAATGATCATGGCCTCACCCAGGGCGCCCCGCCCTCCCCGTCATCTGCCGCCGCCTTGTTGTCCACGCCGCGCTTGACGACACTCATTCGCCTCCCCGCGCTCCGCGGCACCGTGCCCCCGGATGTCCCCCCAAAGCTTCGCCCATCTCCCTCCGGCGACACCGCCGGCGTTGGCAGGCCATATTTGAGGACCGTCAGAAACTCGCCCGCGACGAGCTTTGACGCCGGACGCACTTTGAGTTCACCGACCTCCACCACGAGCGCGCCCACCCGAAGGCCTCTGGGAAACTCTCCCGACGCACCCGACGTGACGACCGCATCACCCGGATTGAAGGTCTGCCCGCCATCGAGATAAACGAGACGCAACAGTCGACCGTTATCTCCAACCGCGATAGCCGGTCGCCGCAGCTCTCCTACCTCCACTGGTATGCGGCTCATTACGTCGTTGATGGGCAGCACTTTCGCCGAACGGTTGGCCACGGCCGTGATCCGCCCATAGAGCCCATCCCCGCTAAAAACCGGTTGGCCATAACGGATACCGGCGTCTACACCGGCACCGATCTCGACTGAACTGCTGAAAAGCCCCCTTGCTCCCGCGATGATCTCGACCGTCACCGCATCAACCGTCGTCGACCTGACGAGCTTGGCAAGGCGTTCCAGTTCCTCGTTGCGTTCGGCGAGGGCGCTGGTTCGCTCGAGCAGTTGTTGGAGCGTGGCAAGCTCGCGCTCCAACCGCCGGAATTCCGCCTCGACCGTGAAGTAGCGCGCCAAATTGGCGGCACCGCGACGCAGCGGCCGAACGTAGTCCTCTAGCGCCTCGAGTGCGGGTTGCACCGCCTGGCGTCCCGCTGCCTGCAGGTTGACGACGATCGGATGCTCCACACGCGAAAGCGCGAGCAGACCTGCGGCGACAAACATCAACAACAAATGCAGTCCGCTAACGCTCTCAACGCGGCGCCCCGTAAACCCGCGCCGATAGCTGTCGTAGTCCACCTGGCTCATTTCGCCCCTGAAGCCCGCGTCGCCGCATTAGTCCGTTGGCCGGGCCCTGCCGAAAGGGTACGCCAAGCCATCAGCCGGCGCCACCTCGTATCAGGCAGCCATCCCCCAACTCCATCACGGTTTGATCAGCAGATGATCGCGCTCAGGCAGGGATTCCAGGATCGCCGCCGTCCCCTTGATGACACAGTGCGTCGGGTTGTCGGGCACGAAAAATTTCACCCCGACCTGCCGCTCAAGTTCCTGGTCGAGCCGGTCCAGCATCGCCCCGCCTCCCGTCAGATAAATGCCCCGCTCGCAGATATCCGTCGCGACTTCAGGCGCCAGATCCTCCAGCGAACGCTGAATAAACTCGGCAATCCGTTCAATGGTATCCGCCAGCGCCGCAGCGGTGTCCTCCGGCCCCAGAACAATACTCTTTGGCCGGCCCTGGCGCAGATCGCGGCCACGAATATGAATTTCCGTCGCCTGTCCGCTCTGCTGCGTCATGGCGGTGCCCGCTTCAATCTTGATCCGCTCGGCGTTGGTTTCACCAATCAGCAACTGGTGATTGCGCCGGACCCATCGAATGATAGCTTCATCCATGGCGTTACCCGCGCACCGCAGCGATCGGGCCTGGACCACACCGCCTAGCGAAAGAACAGCGATATCCGTTGTGCCACCGCCGATATCGACCACCATGAAAGCAGACGGATCATCGATTGGCAGCCCCGCCCCAAGCGATGCCGCGACCGGCTCCTCGACCATGAAGGCCCGCCGCGCCCCGGCCGACATCGCCGTCTCGTAGACGGCGCGTCTTTCGACCGGCGTCGCCCCTGCCGGCACACAGATCAGGATCCGCGGCCGCCTGAAACCCAACATTGTCTTCGTGCGCTTGATGAATTGGCGCAGCATTTCCTCGGTCGCGATGAAATCGGCGATCACTCCATCGCGCAGGGGGCGAATTGTCTCGATGGCCTCAGGCGTCCGTCCAACCATCTTCTTCGCGGTCATACCGACAGCCAGCACCTCGCGAACCCCGCCGCGGTTCGAAATCGCCACGACCGACGGCTCGTTGATGATCACACCGCGTCCGACCACGTGGACGAGCGTGTTCGCTGTCCCGAGATCAATCGAGATATCATCAGAAAAAGCACTCCCGACGCCGGATAGCACCGCCACGAATCAGGCCCTCACACTTCCACTGCCCGCTCCACCTAAGCTTGACAGGGTTAACGTTTGTTCAATTGCTCATCGCAGCGGCGATGCATGGTCCACGCCACTAACCTGTCCATTTTGGACCAGCACCCTATAACATACTGGCTTCATGAGGCTTTTTGAAGAAATACTCGCATTATGGCAATCCCTCGCCCGGCTGCACCGCTCCAGCCCCTCGACACTGCGCGCATAGGTAATCGGAACATCTCGGCCCAAGCGGCGTTCACGCTGCCATGCCGACGGAGAAGAGCGACCTCGCCGAACAGCGCACATCATGGGCGGCAGACCGGACCCTGCTGGCCAATGAACGCACTTTCGCTGGCTGGATGCGCACCGGCCTCAGCGCCGTCGCAATCGGCCTCGGCTTTCAGGCTATCTTCCGGGCGGCCGAGCCGACATGGCTCGCCAAGCTGGGTGCGACGGGCTTCATCGGCATTGGAGTCTTCATCTACATCGTCGCCCTGCGCGCCGCCCTCAAACTTCGCAGCCGCGTAAATTCGGACGACGCCGAACCCCTGCGGCGCTGCCACCTGATCGCCATCACCGTTTTGATGACTGCGGGCAGTCTCATGCTCGCCGTTATTCTCTGGCTCATGTAGTCGGTCGCCTCGATGCCAGGGCATCCGCCGCGCAAGCTATGCGGCGTTCCAGCCCATCACCGACTTGACCTCGAGATATTCTTCGATCCCGGCCCCGCCCCACTCGCGCCCGTTGCCTGATTGCTTGGTGCCACCGAACGGTGCTTTCGGGTCCGCGACCGCCATGTTGATGTGCACCATGCCGGCGTCCAGTTCGCGTGCCACCCGCCGCGCCCGCTCATGATCAGCGCTCGAGACATAGGCTGCCAGACCAAACGGCGTCCCGTTGGCAATCCGGATGGCGTCGTCTTCGTCCTCATACCCCATGATCGCCAGCACCGGCCCGAAGATCTCCTCTTTCGCGATGGTCATGTCAGGCGTCACGTCCGCGAAAACCGTCGGCTGAACGTAAAAACCGGTCTCCAGGTCCGCCGGGCGTCCCGGACCACCGCTCACGAGCGTTGCCCCCTCGTCGATCCCGCGCTGGATGTAATCCTGGACCTTGCGCCACTGCCGCTCGGAAACCACCGGCCCGAGTTCGCTCTCTTTGTCCGAGGGCGCGCCAACCTTTAGCCCTTCTGCGACCTCTTTGGCGCGTTCCGCTGCCGCCATCATCCGGCCCTTCGGCACCAGCATGCGTGTCGGCGAATTGCAGGACTGGCCGGAATTGCGCAGGCAGAGCGTCACGCCCTTCTTGACCTCCGCCTCGAAATCACAGTCATCCAGCAGGATGTTGGCCGATTTGCCACCAAGCTCCTGCCCGACACGCTTGACAGTCGGCGCCGCCTTGATCGCCACGTCAATGCCAGCCCCCGTCGACCCCGTGAACGATATTGCGTCAACCCCAGGATGAGATGCCATTGCAGTGCCAACCCCCGGGCCATCGCCATTCACGAGATTGAAGACGCCTGCCGGCACTCCCGCTTCATCGAGAATTTCCGCGATCAGCAGTGCCGAAAGCGGGGCCACCTCCGAAGGCTTGAGCACCATCGTGCATCCCGCCGCCAGCGCCCCTGCGACCTTGCAACTGATCTGGTTGGCCGGCCAGTTCCAGGGCGTGATCATACCGATGACCCCAATCGGCTCCTTGACGACCGCCGTTGCCCCCATATCCTCATGAAACTTGAAGTTTTCGAGCAGCCCGGCAGCCGTTTTGAAGTGCCCCATCCCGGCACCGGCCTGGAAGCGGGTCGCAAACGAAATCGGCGCGCCCATCTCTTTGGAAATTGTCTCGCCCATTTCCGTGAACCGCGATTTATAGACGTCGACGACGCGGCTTAGCAGTTCACGCCGTTCGTTGACGCTGGTCCGCCTGTAGCCCGTGAACGCAGACCGCGCCGCAGCGACAGCCTGATCCAGGTCCTGCGCGGTGCCAAGCGACACGCGGCATATCGGTGTCTGCGTTGCCGGATTGACGACATCAAGGGTCGTGCGCTCGCCCGCATCGACCCATTCACCACCAATAAAGAACTGGGCGGCACGATCCTCGATCCTGTCTGCGCGGGCCATTTGCAA
>CAZWCL010000157.1:0-7737 GCA_964632265.1 uncultured Hyphomicrobiaceae bacterium
CATCGCCCCACGCCGTCGCCGCTATGAGGGAAGCGGCAGCCGACGTGTGGAAGTACTGCGATCCTGACAATTTCGATTTGATCCAGGAGATCGCCGCCTTCCACGGCGTTGACGCGGCCAACGTCGTCATCATTGAAGGCATTGATGGTGGCCTCGGCCTCACCAATCGGATTTTCGTGTCGCCCGGCGAAGCGGTCGTCACGTCCGACGGTGCGTATCCGACATTCAATTTTCATGTGGCAGCCTGTGGGGGGCGGCTGATCAAGGTCCCGTTCCGCGATGACAAGGAAGACATTTCAGCTCTGCTCGACGCTGCGAGGGCAAACAAGGCGCGCGTTCTTTATCTGACAAACCCGGATAACCCGATGGGGTCGTGGTGGTCAGCGGATGCGATCAGCGACGTCATCTCGGCGCTGCCGCCGGGCACTATGTTGGCGCTTGATGAGGCTTATATCGACACCGCACCGGCTGGGACGGCGCCGCCTCTGGACGTTGATAATCCAATGGTCCTGCGCTTCCGGACATTTTCGAAGGCATATGGCATGGCGGGTGCGCGGATTGGCTATTGCATCGGCGAGCGCGGTGTCATCCGTCAGTTCGAGAAAGTCCGCAACCATTATGGCGTCAACCGCATCGCTCAGGTGGGAGCCCGCGCGGCGCTTCTCGACCAATACCATCTTACTGACACGGTGGCTCAGATCGCGAGGGCGCGCCGTGAAATCGCGCGGATTGCGATGGCGGCAGGTCTCACCCCGCTGCCTTCCGCCACAAACTTCGTCACGGTCGATTGCGGCCGAGACGGCACCTATGCCGCCGCCGTCATGAACGCGCTGCTGGACCGCGACATCTTCGTGCGCATGCCGGCGGTGGCGCCGCTCAATCGTTGCATCCGTATCGGTGCCGGGCGTCCGCAGGACCTTGCCCTTCTCGAGGCAAGCCTCCCTGATGCTCTCGAAGAGGCCTCCCGCTAGCAACAGGGCACCGGCTTAACCGGTTGTTTTCTATGTTGCGCCATAATGGGGTTCGATGGGGCGCGATCCGGCATCCAAGAGCGGCACCATACGCTCGATGGAAATGTTCGAAATCAGTTTCGCGGCGAACGGCGGCCGGATCGCGCTCCGTCCAGTAATTGGCTTGGTTTGGAAAGGCCGATGACGGCTTTCGTGAAAATATTCCTGCTTCTGTTCGTCGGCCTTGCGCTCGGCATCGCCTACAACGCATGGCCTCTGGCAACAACCGGACTGTTGCCTTCTCCCGGGCCCGCAGCCAACGCCGGCGTCGAACACCTGGAAATGTTCTCCTACGCAACCGGCCTGATCGTTGGCATGATGCTCTGGCAGATCGGCACCGTGCAGTGGGGCTCGATGCCCGCCCGATTGCAGAGCTATTTGCTCTCGCAAATGCAACTCTATCAGTTTGTGCTGATGGGCGGCGCCTGTCTCGCCGTGCTCATCTATTTCTGAGCTTGCCGCCGCCCCTGTCCCGCCGCCAACGCCAAGCCCGCTCCGCTACCCGTGCGCGCTGTCGAGCGAGCAAAATCCCGCATCGGTGGGAGCCGGTTCAGGCAACGGGCTCGATCAGCCCGCGTTTGCGAAGCAGACCGTCGACCGTTGGCATATTGCCGCGAAACCCGATGTATGCCGCTTCGCCTTTGCGCCGCCCGCCCGCGGAATAGACATAGTCGTAGAGACGCTGGGCGGTCGCTGCATCGAAAATATCGCCTCGCTCTTCGAAGGCGCTGAAGGCGTCGGCATCCAGAACTTCTGACCACATATAACTGTAGTAGCCGGCGGAATAACCGTCGCCTGCAAAGATATGCAGGAAGTGCGGCGATCGATGACGCATGGTTATTTCATCAGGCATGCCGAGTTTCGCCAGTGTTTCGGCCTCGAATGCAATTGGATCGGTACCGGGTTCATAAGCCGCGCTGTGATACGCCATGTCGACCAGCGCCGATGCGAGATATTCGACCGTTTGAAAACCCTGGTTAAAGTTCGATGCCCCCTGCAGCTTCTCGATCAAATCGTCCGGCATCAACTCGCCGGTCTCATAGTGGCGGGCGTAGTTTTTCAGGAGCTGCGGTTGTTTCAACCAGTGTTCGTAAAGTTGCGACGGCAGCTCCACGAAGTCGCGCTCCACGCTGGTGCCCGCGAGTGAGGGATACGTGACATTCGACAAAAGGCCATGCAGGCCGTGTCCGAACTCATGGAACAGCGTTCGCGCGTCATCGAAGGACAGCAAGGCCGGCTGCCCCGCTGCCGGCTTTGCAAAGTTCATGACATTGAGGATGACGGGCCGTGTATCGTGCCGCAATCGCTCCTGGCCGCGGAATCCGGTCATCCATGCACCGGACCGCTTCGACGAGCGGGCGAAATAATCGCCGAGGAACAGGCCAACGTCGCGGCCGTCGCGATCCCGTACGTCGAAGGCCCGCACATCGGGGTGATAGGCTTTGACATCGCCGCGCTCTGCGAATGTGAGACCGAACAGGCGCGAGGCGACGGCAAACGCCGCCTCGATCACGTTGTCGAGCGCGAAGTAGGGTTTGATCTGGGCGTCGTCGATCTGGTAGTCACGCTGGCGCACTTGCTCGGCCCAGTAGCGCCAGTCCCACGGCGCGATTTCGGCGTTAGCGCCTGCCGCGAGTGCGGTTTCGCCAAGCCGGTCTCGTTCAGCGCGGGCAGCCTTCTTGGCATGCGGCCACACCCTGCCCAGCAACTCGTTCACGCGATCCGCCGTGCCAGCCATCGTCCCGTCGAGTTTGAAATCGGCGTAAGTCTCGAAGCCGAGCAGATTTGCCAGTTCGCTGCGTAGTTCGAGGGTTTCGGCGATGATGGCGCGATTATCGTTGTCATCACCGTTCTGTCCCCGCATCGTCCAGGCGCGGAACGCCTGTTCACGCAGATTGCGGCGTGTCGAATACATCAGGAACGGCTCGATCAGCGATCGCGACAACGTCACGACGTAAGGGGCGTCGGTATTACGTTCCTTAGCGGCTGCAGCCATGGCCTCACGCAGTGCGCCAGGCAGACCCTCGAGATCTGCTTCATCGTAGATTTTGAGATTGTAGGACGCCTCGTCGGCCAGCACGTTCTGGCCAAAAGAGGTGCCAAGCTCGCTTAATCGCTGTTTGATGACGCCGAGACGGTCGCGTGCCTCGCCTTCGAGGGCGCCGCCGGCACGCACAAAGCGCTCGTAGGTGCGTTCTACGACCCGTATTTGTTCACTTGACAGGCCCGCCCCCTCACGCATTTCCCAAACCGTCGCGATGCGATCGAAAAGCGCCCGGTTGGCAGTGAAGGTGTGATGATGATGCGCGGATAGCTTTGGCCCGAGCTGGCGTTCGAGAGCCTGTAGTTCCGGTGTCGTATCTGCACTGGCCATATTGAAGAACACGGCGGCGGTTCGCGTCAGCCGCAATCCGGCCCGTTCCAGCGCATCGATAGTGTTGGCGAACGTCGCCGGTTCTTCGTTGGCCGTAATGGCCGCGATCTCGTCTCGTTCTTCCGCCATCGCGCTTTCGAAGGCTGGCATAAAATGGTCTGCCCTCAGGCGCGCAAAGTCCGGCAGATCACTTTCGAGATACCATGTAGTGAGCAACTCATTGTCTCTTGCGGGGGAAGTCTCGGGCGAATTCGTCACGAAGGCATCTCCTGGCATGTCGTTGTATCCATCAGGATCGACTGACGGATTTTCTTAGAGACTATGCCGGTTAGGCCAGACATAAAAGAACCCCGCACAGGAGACCTGCACGGGGATAGGAGAGAGAGAGAAGAAAGTTTGAGGCCCCGGAACCCGGCGAGAAACCGACTCCGTTCGCTCCGTCATGCCCTAGGATGCGCCGCCGCAGTGCAATTGGAAAACACCGCAGCATCTGACGCCGGAGCAAAAATATTTGGCTTACTTCACAACCGTTTGCTGGGTTGCAATGTCGCCGGCGCCGAGGCCATTCGGGTGGGGCAACTCGCGGCGGCATGCGCTGACTGCGACTGCGGTCGTGATGAGGGCAATAACGAAGAAAGTGCCGGTCTTGGTCATGATCTTTAACGCTCCCGTGGTATTCGATTTGCTGATAGCGCGGCCAGCAAAGCGCGTTGTGAGCCCTATTTGCAAGCACCCCGAGGCGCAGTGAACGAGTTTGGAAACTTCGTTGCGGCCCATCTGCAACATAAGCGGATTGAACCGTCGGCAGATCAAACGGAGCTTGAATAGCAGTTTGGGCATGGTGCGAGGCCGCCGTGAACACATGGCGTGGCAGCTCCGCAACAATAGCTGTCAAAGACGGTCAACATTACTACTGCGAACGAGGGCTTAAGGTAGATTGCTATTAATAAAGAGTAGCAAGAGGTTGGCGGGTGTTTGCCATCAAGTAATGGAAAGGGCGTTCGAATGATCCCGGTGCGAGTCGTTTTTTTGCGCGTTTTCGGTATGGCGCTTTCGCTCGTTATGCTCGTTTGTGCAGGAACTGCCGCCCAGGCAGTGGGTTTGCGCGCAACGGTGGACCTTTCGAAACAGAGGATGACGGTATTCGTCGACGGTAAACGCAAATACACTTGGCGGGTGTCGACAGGCAAAAGGGGCTGGCGGACGCGGCCGGGAAACTACACGCCATTTGGTGCGCGTAAGAAATTTTATTCCAAGAAATGGAAGATGAGCCTTCCCTATCTGATCTGGATCGGCCAGGACGGCACGGCAATTCACGGCACCTATCAATCAAGCAAACTTGGGCGCACAGCGTCGCACGGCTGCATCCGTCTTAGCATTGGCAATGCGCGCAAGTTTTACCGTCTGGTCGAGCGCCATGGCTTTTGGGGTACGCAGGTTAGGGTCAGGCGTTAGCCGGCCGATTGCTGCACCGCGAAACGACCGGGTTCGCGCTACCTCTTGAAGCCGATAGAAAAGCCCGCTAATAAGCGCTCTTCGCCCCAGTCCATCCGAACGATGGCGGGGCGTGCTGGGGTGTAGCCAAGCGGTAAGGCAGCGGTTTTTGGTATCGCCATGCGCAGGTTCGAATCCTGCCACCCCAGCCATTTCGCATCGGGCTACCCCGCAGGACGACCGCGACCGCTTTCCTGCGCATCAGGGGAAAGCCTGGGTGTGGCCGTGATCGGCTGTCGCGCTTTCGGCTTCCGCGCTTTCGGCGAGCAGCCGCCGCGGCTTATGATAGGGCAATCAAGGTTCACGGGAGACGCGACGCGGATGGTTGCGGGCAATCTGGCAGAGGTAACGCGGGCATTACAGCTGGAAAGTCGGCACGTAGGGTCAGTCGTCCTGGCGCGTGCCGACGGCACGCTGGTCGGGGTTGTTGGCGACCGGAACCGGATTGTCTTTCCACGTTCATCTATCAAAATCATTCAGGCTCTGCCCCTCATAGAAAGTGGCGCTGCGGATCGTTACGAGATGACATCGGCGGAACTGGCGTGCGCCTGCGCCTCGCACAGCGGCACGCCGTTCCATGTTGCGACCATTGCAGCGCTGCTCGCGCGGATCGGCATACCGCAGAAAGCGTTGGCCTGCGGCACCCATTTGCCCCTTGGCGAGATCGCGAAGCGTCATATGCTGGCCTCAAAAGAGGCTGCCTGCGCACTCCATAACAATTGCTCCGGCAAACATGCAGGCATGCTCGCGGTAGCGCATCACGAAGGCGAGCCGCTCACTGAATACGAGATCGCCGATCACCCGGTGCAGATGCGGATCAGGCAGACCTTGGCAGAGGTAACTGGGGCCGATCTCTCCCATGCGGTGCCAGGCGTCGATGGGTGCTCGGTGCCGAACTGGCCGTTGCCGCTGATGAACCTCGCCGTCGGCTTCGCGCGAATTGTTACGGGGAAAGACCTGCCACCTGCTCGCGCGGCGGCTTTTGAACGTCTGTTGGCGGCTTGTTGGGCGGAGCCTGTGGCGATGGCGGGTGAGGGGCGCTTCGACACGGAGATGCTATCGCGCTTTGCTGGCGAGGTTTTCGTCAAAGGCGGGGCGGAAGGTGTTTACTGCGGCGGCATACGCTCGAAGGGTATCGGTTTCGCTCTCAAGGCCGATGATGGTGCTGGCCGGGGCGCGGAAGCGGCTGCGGCAGCTATCATTGCACACTTGGTGGACGGTGCGGAGGATCTGGCCGGGCCGAAGGTATTGCTTAACGCGCGCGGCATTGCAGTCGGTGACATCCGGGCGGGCGACTCGCTTCTATCTGTTCTAAACGCGATACAAGCCAACTCCGAGGCCGGTTGAACGCCTGCGACGATCCAAAGATTCCCTGCGCTGGAACCCTCCGGTGACTCCGGTGACCGCCGGCGAGTTTTTCTCGCCGGTACGCGCCGTGAGCGAAGACAAGATATCCTAGTTTTATTGGCGGGGCGCGCGCATCACATTGCCCTGTAGGATTGCGGGCAGGTTTTCGGCGTCGCCGTTCTCCAAAGGTTGACCGACGGGCTCGTTGTGGTTGAGGAGACGCACCGCGCCCGATCTCGCGTTATGGATCATGTTGTTTGTGACTAGAGCCGAACCCGGCTGGCCGGCATTGCTGATGCCGATGCCGATAGGCGTATTACGGATCAGGTTGGCCGACACGACGACCTGGCGAATGTGCGGACCCCAGCCAATGACCAAGCCGGCGGTTGGTGCGTTTTCGATTGTGTTCCCGGAAACCACTGTATCGGCTTCGACGCCGATGCCGATCCCCCGCTTATCAACGGGCTCATGCTCGCGGCGGAAGAGATTGCGAACAAGATTACCCTGGACGCTAGCGAGACGGCCGCCTTCCTTGAAATTAGTCACTTCGATGCCGGTCGCAGCCTTGTCGACGAGATTGTTGGCAATGATGGTCCCCTCGAAGGCGAACTCTGCATAAAGGGCGACCTCGCCCAGGTCACGACAGTTGTTGGCGATGACCTGCGTGTTGGAGGCGGCGTTGCAGCGTACGGCTGAATAGGCAGCCGATGCGATCGTGTTGGACGCCACAATGACATTGCCGGCCCGGAAAACATTTATTGCGTTGCCGTTCTGACCCGAGCCGCCGCCATCACTGCGGACATGGGCGATGTCGTTGTGGGTGATGGATGTGCCGTCCGGCGCCGCTGTTTCGCGCCACACGACGATGCCATTGTTGCCGGCGTGGCGGATGGTGTTCTGTGCGATCGTGACCGGCCCACTGGCATCGCCGGAGTTGATAGCGGTGTCGGCGATATTCTGGAAGCCGCAGCGCTCGATACGTCCGGAACTCTGCCACAGGCGTACTGCATCCGCCGGCGCGGTATGAATTCGGAGATTTGAAAGGATGATGTCGTTGCAGCCATTGAAACTCATCAGCGCTGCGCCATCACCAGTGCGCGTGCTGGATGACCCTGAAATTTCTAGGTCTGCGATGAGCAGATCGGCCGCATTATCGGCAGCCAGCCTGCCTGGACCTGCAAGATCGATTGTTGCGAGACCGTTTGGGCCGACGAGTTTCGTGCCGGTGACAAGACGGACGATGCCCCGTACCGTATAAAATCCAGGCTCAAGCAGGACAGGCTGCCCTAGAGCGGCGCCGCGGTCTATGGCGCGTTGAAGCCGGGCCGTCGCATCGCCACCGCGCTTCGGTTCGAAAGTGACGAAGCTCGCGGCGGAGCGGGCTACGTTGGTTTGAGCCTGTGCCACGGGCGGACCGGCGGCGGTTGCGATGGCACTGGCGCCCAGGCCGGCGGCAATGCCGGTGGTTAGGCCAAAGAAGTCACGTCTATCGTATTCCGAGGACATAATATT
>CAZWCL010000158.1:0-2207 GCA_964632265.1 uncultured Hyphomicrobiaceae bacterium
CGACGCATCTCGTCGAAGCGCCGGGCGGCGCGGCGGGCTATCTCGCGGGCGGTCTCGAAGGTGCTGGTTGACTGGGACGCAGCCGAGTTAGGCGGCGGGCGCAGCCGAAGACCCGGTGTATACGGAGAGACGAGAACGACCTCGCGGCCAGTTCCCGCAGAAGCTGCGGGCGGGGCGGTACGGCGCGGCGGGGTTGCACGCGGGCGCACGTCATCCGCAGCAGCGACCGGCAACATCTTTTTGGGCTGTGGCCGGGGAAAAAGCGTGGCAGGTGGCGCGCTTTCCGTGATGTCGGCAACGGTCGAGGCGGCCGCGTTCGGGTTCGGTGTTGGCAACGCGAGCTTGGCTGGCAGCTCAGGGGGCGGCGCGGGGGTCGGTAGCGGCAGATTTCGTGATTTCGTGCGTGGTGGAGCTGGTGCTTGTTCACCCTCACCCGAGACGGCGATATTGCGCGGGAAGCGGGTGGCGGTGAGCCTGATCAGCCGCTCGCGGCTCGGCGATCGTGTGACAGGTGCGGGCGCCGTGATGCTATCGGTGCGAATATTGCTGTTGTGTGATACTTTCGCAGAACCGCCGACGATGAGGGGGATGCCCCATGCAACCGAATTGATGAGGACGACGCCTGCAATAATGGCGATTGATAGGGAGCGGGATGTTAAACGGCGACGTCGGGTCGGTTTCAATTCGAACATAAGGGACCAGTCCTATGGCTCAATTGTGCCATTCGTCCGCCTCCGGAAGGAAAATTAGCAGCTGTGCGTGCCGCAACAAGCGCAAAAGACGCGATGAGCAACGTTCCCGCCATCACTGTTGCAGATTTCGGACATCCTGATTCGCCAGATTAAACTGATGGATGGGTCAAGTGGTTAACAATTGGTCTTAAGGGTTGGGGTGAGTCTGAATGGGCACACCGGCCTGCCACGGCGCATCGCAGCACGAACGTTGAACCTGTCAGCGGGCTGGAACGTAACACGACAAGTGAGATTTGAACTTGTGCGGTGGGCTGATTATGGGCCTGAGTTGCACCTATCGTTAATTGCTGCAGACTTGAACGGGACGTCGGAAATGGCCCTCAAAAAATTGTCGGACGCATTTCAAAGGGGGGTGGGCACGCCGTTGCGCGCGGCTGTCGATCATCTGCTTGGCAGCCTTGGCCTCGGCCGCTGTCCCACAGAGGATGGCGCCGCCAACCGTATCGCCTTTACGATCGCCGTTGTTGCGCTCTCGGCGAAGATGGCCAAGGCGGATGGCGTCGTGACGGAGATTGAGCAGGAGATGTTCCGGCAGGTATTCGAGGCCGAAGCTGGTGAAGTCGAGAACGTGCAGCGCATATTCGATCTGGCCAAAGAAGACGTCGCTGGGTTCGACAGTTATGCGCGCCAGATTGCGACGATGCTGGCGGGCGAACCAGAGCTTAAACGCGACGTGCTCGAGGGCCTCTTCAACATCGCGGCCGCCGACGGTATCCTGCATGAACAAGAAGAAAGATACCTCCAGGCGGTCGCCGAGATCCTGGAAATCTCGAGCGAGACTTTTCGCGCCATCCGTGCGCAGTTCGTTGCTGATCCCGATGGTGCTTATTCCGTGCTCGGACTTGACCCTGGAGCCTCGAACGATGTTGTAAGAACACGCTATCGGCGGCTTGTGCGCGAGAATCATCCGGATGCCATGATGGCGCGCGGTGTGCCTGCTGAGTTTCTTGACATGGCGACGCGCAAGCTCGCTGCGATCAATTCGGCCTACGAGACGATCGCCAGGGAGCGGGGGCTGTGAGCGGTGGGCCGTACGGCGGCGGCGCGGTCCGTTTTGCACCGGACAGTGCACTTGTCGACGAAGTCGCGGTCTCGCCCAATATCGGCCCGCGGCGGGACGGGGCGACGCCGCGATTGCTTGTGTTGCACTACACGGGGCTTGAGTCCGCCGCGCGCTCGATCGCGGTGCTTTGTGATCCGGTTTGTCAGGTGTCATGCCACTATCTCGTGGGTCTGGATGGACGCATCTGGCAAATGGTTGCTGAAGCGGATCGGGCATGGCACGCAGGCCAGTCGTATTGGCGCGGCGAGCGCGACATCAACTCATGGTCGATCGGGATCGAGATCCAGAACCAGGGGCATATGGCGGGATTGCCGGTTTACCCGAATGAGCAGATGGCAGCAGTGATCGATCTGGCGAAGAAGTATGCCGAGTTGGAGCACGAGGCGAAGGGA